>DORQ01000244.1:15390-17503 GCA_003514205.1 Acidimicrobiaceae bacterium | reverse complement strand
CATCCCCCCCACCGCACCCTGGGAAATGCCCTGGACCGCCACCGACGGCACCAACGGTAACCTCGGCCCCATCCCCCGCCAGAACACCCCCCCCTACCGAATCCAAGAACTCCACACCACCATCTACAACGCCTAGCAAGCCGAGGCCCAAACATCGGCCCTCCGAGCGACGTGGCGCCGCGGCTGCGTTAGCAGAAGTGCTCGGAGGAGAGGTCAGCTGGAAACGCCTCCGTCTCGGTATCAGCTCGATTTCCTCGGCGACAGCTGATCTACGGTCTGCCCTGGATTCGTCCCGGTAGTCGATTCGTTGAGGTCGATCACTTCAGTGACTTCTTCACCACCAGGAGGCGTCTCGCCCGTCCGCGGCAGACCCTGGATCATGCGTTCTTCACTCAATGTATCCAGGCCAGCCGAATCTGCGACACCAGGACGCTCAACACCAGGACGTTCACTGCCCTCGTGATCCTCACTGTCGTCATCAGCATCGCTGCCTCGCCGACGACCAAACCAAGGAGCAAGGAGCGTGAAGAGCAGGAGCGCGAGGCCCGCCAAGGCAATGGGGAGCATCAAAGTCGACCGTTGTGTGAACGCCGGATAGAGCGCAAAAGCGCTCAGAATTGCCGTCCACATCCAGAGAATCACGACGCTTTGGCGGTGGCCGTGGCCGAGGCGAAGCAGTCGATGGTGAAGATGGTCCTTGTCGGCGGTAGCCAATCCGCTTCGGCGGGTCGCTCGGCGCAGGATTGCGAACACCATGTCGCCAAGCGGGATCCCCAAAATGAGGAGCGGGATGACGAGCGGGGCGAAAAAGAACCAGGACTGACCAGTGAAGGACGCATCGCTTTGCCCTCCCACCGCAATCGTCGAGGCGGCGAGTAACAACCCGAGCAGGAGCGCTCCACTATCGCCCATGAACGTCTTCGCAGGGTGAAAGTTCCACGGTAGGAATCCGCAGCACAGCCCAAGAACGATCACCGCAATGAGCGGACCGGGGTTGCCATCAAACAGCAAGCCCTTGCGGTCCAGGTTCACGCTGTAGAGCAGGAATGCACCGGCCGCTATGGCCATCACCCCTGCTGCAAGACCGTCGAGCCCATCGAGGAAATTGACTGCGTTCGCCATCACCACGACCCAGATCACCGTGACAAGGGCTGCAAGATCTGGGGACAAGACCGTGAATCCGAGCAGCGGAAGCGGAAGGTTCACGATTGATACGCCGCTGAGCGACAGCACCGAACCAGCGAGAACCATCCCGGCCATCTTTGCTGGAGCGGTCACTTCGCGGACATCGTCCACTGCCCCCGTCCAGAAAATCAGGAACGCCGCTGCAAGGGTTCCCACAATGTTGGACCGAGACTCAAAGATTTGGCCGAACTGCCCGACACGAGACGCGACGACGATTCCCACGATCAACCCGACGAACATCGCGGCGCCGCCTAAGGCGGGCGTCGGCGAGGTATGTACGCGCCGATCGCTTGGGATCGCGATCGCCCCCCACCTATGTGCGAGTCGATTGCACAATGGAACCAACGCGAACGTGGTACCGGCGCTCGCCGCGAGCACGGTGAGATAGGCAGCAATCACAGTGCCACGCTAGCCATCCAATCGCTGGCGCAGACTGACCTCACCCGGGATACGGCAGAAATCGAGCACACAATTCCCGAACTTCCGTGCGCACCGAAGCGACCTCGGCCGAGTCCTCTCTGCCGCGAAGCGTGCGAGCAATCAGTCCCGCAATGATGGCCATCTCCTCGGCGCCCATCCCCTGCGTTGTCACTGATGGAGTACCAATACGAAGTCCGGAGGTCACGAAGGGAGAGCGCGGATCATCTGGGATGGTGTTTCGGTTGAGCGTAATTCCGGCTTCGTCCAGCACGATCTGCGCGTCTTTGCCCGTGAGCTCGCTGTCGAATGACCGGAGATCAACCAACATGAGGTGGTTGTCAGTTCCCCCTGAGACCAATCGGAATCCCTCAGCGCCGAGGGCGCCAGCGAGGGCTTGCGCGTTCACCACAATCTGCTTCGCGTACTCGGCGAAACTCGAATGAGCTGCCTCGCGGAAAGCCACAGCCTTGCCGGCAATGACGTGTTCCAATGGCCCACCCTGCATTCC
>DORQ01000244.1:1383-15188 GCA_003514205.1 Acidimicrobiaceae bacterium | reverse complement strand
CGCAAGGTCTTGTGCGTGGTGAACGTGACGATATCTGCAAACGGCACCGGGTTGGGATGGACTCCGCCAGCAATCAGGCCCGCGATATGGGCCGCGTCGAACATCAGGAGCGCGCCAACCTCATCCGCGATGGCCCGCAAGGGTTCAGGGTCGATGATTCGAGGGTAGGCAGTGGCTCCCGCCACGATCATCTTCGGCTTGTTCGCGTGAGCCAGGTCACGAATCTGGTCGTAGTCGATCCGCTCATCGGATGGCGTGACTTTGTAGGGAACGAAATTGTAAAAGCGTCCAGAAATATTGACTGGGCTTCCATGAGTGAGATGGCCACCGTGGTCCAGGCTCATCCCCAAGACAGTGTCGCCTGCTTCGAGAAGTGCAAGGTACACACCAAGGTTGGCGTTGGCTCCTGAATGCGGCTGCACATTGGCTGCCTCGGCGCCGAACAGAGCCTTCACTCGATCAATCGCAATCTGTTCGATCTCGTCAACCACTTGGTTGCCGCCGTAGTAGCGCTTCTTTGGATAGCCCTCGGAGTACTTGTTGGTGAGAACCGAACCCATTGCCTCCATCACGTCGCGGGAGGTGAAGTTCTCTGACGCTATGAGTTGAAGGCCGGTGTTCTGGCGTTCGGTTTCAGCATCAATGAGATCAAAGATCTCGGTATCGCGTTCGGTTGGCCAGCCCATGAGAGCACCTTTCGGCAAGTGAGGATTGAGATTCTTGGTGAATTGAGGGTTCAGATACTTGTTCGAGGGTCAGTTTCGGGCAGTGGGATACCCGAGGTGCCAACTTCGAGAAGTCAGCAGTTATAGAAGCAGGCTGTCGATCTTGGCAACCCGCCCAGCGTGGCGACCGCCTTCGAAACGTGCGCCCAGGTACGCGTCGACTGCATCAAGTGCGACCTGCTCCCCGAGAAATCGCTCCCCCAGGCAAATCACGTTGGCGTCGTTGTGTTCGCGTGCGAGACGGGCAGAGGTCATGTCGTGCACGGTTCCAGCGCGAACACCAGGAATCTTGTTTGCCGCCATCGCAATACCAATACCGCTGCCGCACACACAGATCCCACACTCCGCGTCGCCATCAACCACGGCCCGACCAACAGCTGCCCCGAAATCGGGATAGTCACAACGCTCCGGAGTTTCGCAACCGAGGTCGAGCACCTGATGACCGTTCGCCACGAGATGCTGGGAAATGGTGTGGCGAAGATGAAATCCGGCATGATCAGAACCGAGCGCGACGAGAGCCATCCGCAAAGTCTAGTTCGCCGAAACACCCGGGAACTTTCCGGGTTTGTTGTCCTGGGCAACTGCCGTCCTAACCTCTCCAGATGCCTGCTGCCTTGTCTCCAAGAACTCCTGTGATCATTGGTGTGGGTCAGGTGATCAATCGCGACGACAACCGCCACGCCGACCCAATCACCCTCGCGCTTGAGGCAGTCGAGCGGGCCGGTGCTGACACTGGAGCTGCTAGCTGCGCCTCTGGAGCCGATACCGTCGCAAGCGTCGCGATCGTCTCCTGGCGCTACGGCGATGCTGCCCGACTGGTTGCCCAGGGGCTTGGTGCTGAGAACGCGTTCACCATGTATCCCCAGGTCGGAGGCAACACTCCCCAACTGCTCATGAATCGCATCTGCGAGCGGATCTCCTCGGGGACTTCTGATCTCGCTGTGCTGACGGGGGCGGAGAGCTACCGGACTCGGATGCGGGCGCGCAGAGGTTCTATCGAGCTCGACTGGCAGCGCGAGGACCTGAACCTCAAACCCGATTGGCAAGATTCGGATCACTACGAGATGGGCCATCCAGCCGAGCTGGAGCTCGGGATCATGATGCCCACCCAGGCCTATCCCTTGTTCGAGAATGCGCTGTGGCATGAGTCGGGCAGAACTCAGATCGAACACCGCCAGTTCATCGCAGACCTCTGGGCAGGACTGAGCGAAGTGGCTTTGACCAACCCGATGGCCTGGGTGACTGAGCAGCTGACTGCCGAACAGATCGGCTCCGTGACCCCAGAAAATCGCCTGATTGGCTTCCCATACACAAAGGCGATGGTTGCCAATCCCGACGTCAACATGGCCTCAGCGGCCATCATCTGCTCCGTCGAACGGGCTCAGTCGTTGGGGATCTCGCCAGACCGTTGGGTATTCCCCCAATCAGGAAGTGATGCAAGCGATCCCTTCATGACCAATCGAACCTCGTTCACCACGTCGGCCGCAATCCGTCACGCGGGCCGAGCGGCCCTTGACCTGGCTGGAACCACCTCCGCTGAGCTGGATTTCGTCGACGTGTACTCCTGCTTCCCCTCCGCAGTGCAGATTGCATGCAACGAGCTCGAGATCAGCACCGATCGGGAACTCACCGTGTACGGCGGGCTTCCCTTCGGAGGTGGACCGTGGAATAACCCAGTTGGTCACGCCATAGCTGCGATGGTCCAGCGATTACGAGAACACCCCGGCGCCACCGGGCTGGTGACGGCCAATGGCGGAAACATCCAAAAACACAGCTTCGGTGTGTACTCCACCGAGCCTCCCGCGGCGGGGTTTCGTACTGCACACCCTCAGTTTGCCGTGGACACCGAGCCAATGATCGAGGCAGACTCGACGTACTCGGGGCCAGTCACCATTGAGACGTGGACGGTGATGCACGAACGAGACGGCACTCGAGCACGAGCGCATGCCGTGCTCCGAACCCCGACTGGACAACGCTGCTGGGCAACCAGTTCGGAGCCGGACCTGATGGAGCTGTTCGAATCCCAGGACTGCGTGGGACTCTCCGCAACTGTCGCCGACGACCACTCCCTTCACCTGAGCTAGGTGACGGGAGTTCAACTTGGCTGAGCCAGGAGCCTCGATTACTGACCGGAAACTGCAAGCACCGTGGTGGTTGGCCCCGGCTCAGGAGTTGCTAGCGGAGCCACTGGACTGGCAACGCCACCATCGGCATTGACAAGCGAGGTCGTTGGCATGTCGAACGGGATTGGTTGGTTGACCACCTGCTCAGAGGAAGAACCCTCCACCACGAAGCCCGCCGTGGTCGTCGGCGCCATGGGATACCCGCCGTTCACCTGATCTCCATCGCAGTAGCCGCCGCCCATCGAAAGATCGCCACACAAGGTCGCCCTCGAAACCTTCCAGACTCCGTCGATCAGGGTTGCTTTGCCCAGACGGCCTGAGAGCTCGGTGGGACCGAGCCCAGCTGGCAACACCAAGTGGTATTTCACTACGGCCTCAGTCGGGCTGATGAATACCAGGCCATCGGACACGAATTTGGTGCCAGTCATCGCGGCCGAGAATGAGCCCACACTCACCTGTTGAATCGCGGCCTCAACTCCCGTTGGATCATCAATAACAACCAGACGTTCAGCCAGTGGCTGGGTCCCTTCATACGCCACACCAAATGCGTACAACACTGCGGCTTGTGCCGATTCGACATCGGCTGGTTGCTCTCCAGGTTCGGGCAGTTGCAGCGTGCAATCCGGCTCTCGGCCTGTCAACAGTGGCTTGTACTCCTCTGGCGAGTTTGCGCGCATTGGTCCTGAGAGCGACAAGGTGCGCACTGGCACCACCTGCTTCTTGCCCCCGGACTCAATAGTGACGGAGAAGTCCTTCAATGTGGCCCACTCGTCATCACTCAGTTCAGGAAATGGCACCGCGAGCACCGCCAGCCCATCAGAGGTCTTCATGGAGTCAACGGCGCCACCCGGAAATGTCGCAGATACTTCAGCACTACCAGCCCCAGAAACCGTTGCGATCATGTACGCCCGTGGGGGCACTTGAGGCTGGCCAGAAGATGTCATCTCCGTCATTGCGGAGTTCCTGTATGACTCGGTGAGATTCACCTGCGGTCCTGCCGCATTGCTGATTGACATATAGGCAGTGCTGACCCCTTGGGTATCAAGCAGAAAGAGCGATCCGCTTTCGTCAGGCATGCACTCCGAGGGCATTACACCAAGCTGGTTCGGGCTCGTAACGTAGGCCTCCTTCGGCATCTTCGACACCTCAAGGGCAATCTCGACGCCGCTGGCAGTGGTGCGACGAATCAGGCGGGTCGTCGCTGCGGATGAACCCGAGCGAGCCGAGCCGGAGGAGGCAGTGGAGACCTCCGATACCTCCTTCGACTGCCTTCCGAGGAAGTACCCGCCAGTGCCGGCGCACAGTGCCATCGTCAACGCGATTGCTCCCGCACTGCTCCGTGTTGAACGCGCCTTTTTGTCGATGCGTCGCGACAGGTCACTCCATTGAGGATCGCTAGCGCTGCTCGACAGCGAGGCGTGCACCCCACCAAGCGAGGTACGCAATCGCTCCTCGACGGGATTGGATTCTGGTGGACGGGATTCTGAATTCATGGCTTCACTACCTTTCTGAGTTCTTGAAGGCCTCGGTGGATCAACGATGCAACCGTGCCCGTTCGTACCTGGAGCACCTCTGCGATCTGGGCGTCACTGAGATCAAACCAATAGCGCAGCACGAGCGCTGCGCGTTGCCGCGGGACGAGGGTGCTGAGTGCGTCAAACATTTCATCCGCCTCGAGCGCAGAGGATTCCTCCCTGGGGCTCGGGCGCCGCCGGTCTCGAAATCTGCGCCGATGCTGGCTTGTTGCCCCGTTTGCTATCGACCGCCGAAGGTAGGCAGTTGGATTCTCAATTCGGGCCCATTGCCGATGAGCACCCACAAAGGCATCCTGAGTGACATCCTCTGCTAGCGCCCGGTCACCAAGGAGCATGACCGCGAGGGCGAGCATTGCTTGATAGCTACTCGCGTAGAACTCGCTGAACGAGGTGCGTCCCGCGGCCACATCCATTCCGGCGGCCACCTCCATGTCGGCTGCAGATGCTTCGACTGCGGGAACCTCAGTCCCATCCAGCTTGAGGGAGAGCAACGGCTTGGCCGATTCAGGTTTCTCCACTAGCTCAACCTCATTCACAAACCCTACGACGCTCAGCCTCGGCGTTTCCTTGCAACATTCTTTGCGGCGATGTTCTTCGCTCCGGAAAATGTGTCGCAGAGGCGTTAGAGCGGGCTGGCTCCGGAGAAGGAGCCACCAGTAGTTCGGATGGCAACTTCAGCCGTATCTTCCGGAACCTCCCGAACACCCTTGTTGCGAGTGTTTCCAAGCTCAACAAAACGAACTTCCGAGGGCGCAAGCGAGGCTACCCAGGTGCCATCTGTAGAGATCTGGTCATAGTTGGTCTCCGAGCCGACTGCTATCTCGCGGGTAACTGTCTTCTTGGTAGTCAGATCCATCTGCACTGACTGGATGATGTCGAGGGTGCTTCCGCCGTACTGAAGCCAGGTCACCGACGTGGCATCCTCAGCCAACACCAACGAGATCATCAGTGGTGAATCCGCTTCGTCGATGATCTCTCCAGCTTCGGAGTTCTCATCGAAGGTCGCCAACTCGCATGCGTCTCCCTCGCCAAAACATGCTGCGAAGAGATCGTTCTCAACATCTACTCCGAACGGGCCGCTCTCCCATCCGTACCAATCAGCAAAGTCCCGACTCACTTCGCCCGACTCCACATCAAAGACCCTGCCGAATCGCGCCGAGGTGTTCAATTCGAAATCGGGCTCGATGCTGAGGTCTTCCATGCTCGCGATGAACACTGTTCGACCGTTGAGGTGTCCCACCGCCAGGAGCCCTTGGGGCACCTCGGTCGCTGAGTTACTCTCGTCGAAGACAACCACTGGATCTTCGCCGATTGCCGCCACGTGCTCGAGAGAGCACCCTGTCCGGCCTTGCGCCATCGGCACTCCAGCGGCAGGGTCACCTTCGGCCGGGCAGCGGAGAAAAACGACTCCGCCCATGGTGTCGTCAAGTGGCGAGAAGATAGCCTCTGGCGCCTCGGCGGACGCAACAAGGTCTCCAGATTCGGTGAACAATCCTTCGGGAGTTACGACCCACAGCAGCGGCAGATCCGAGCCCTCCTCACGCCCCTTCGCTGAGGTGGACGACCGAGGAGATGCAGAACCTTCCGTTGTGTCGGGAACTGCGGTTGTGGTCGCTTCTGCTGGGCCACGTCGGGTGAAGCCCTCTGATCGGGTGCAGGATGCAGCGGTCAGTAGGCACAGGCTCGCGAACACAGCAGCGAAAGCCGAGGCTCTCGAGCAGATGGGCAACAGGTCAGCTGCCCCGCTATCAGCCATCCTTGGTCAGTCGGTCGTGAAGCAACGTCATGACGCGCTCGGAAGCCTTTGGCATCTCATCAAGGAGCCTCCGGAACTGGCGGGCGTGAAATCGAAGCATCTTCATCTCGGTCTCCGCCATCACCGTCGCAGTCCGTGGCCGGTGGTCCACCAATGCCATCTCTCCCACCATGGTTCCTGAAGAAAGTGAGGTGACGAACTCGCCATTGATGAACACCCCTGCAGTGCCCTCAACGATCACGAAGCAATCCGCTCCAGCGTCGCCCTGATCGATGATGATGGTGCCAGCGTTCGCTGAGACCTCTGAGGAGAGGGCCACCACCCGCTGCAGGTCCTCAGGAGTAAATCCTTCAAAGAAGGCAACCTCGCCCAGCCAATCAGCACCGTTGTGATCTTTTCGCCAGAATGACATGGGTACCCCTCCATCGCGTCTCAGCCAATGCTACGTCAGCAACTCACAGGTTGCCTCGATCTGTGCCCGACTGATGCCACCTTCGCGCAGGATCGTCCACTCACCGTCATGAACCGCAACCACCGTGGACGCGACACCTTGGCCCGTCCCAGCGGCAGTGCCCCGAGACGGTGAGAATTCCGAGGGCGAGAACACGGTGGCCACCTGCTCTCCGAAGACCTCACGGAGTTCCTTGACCGTCGCCAGCGGCGGCTCACCCGTCCGATTCGCGCTCGTGGTGGCAATCGGACCGACGTGGCCGATGAGCCCTTCAAGCTCCGCAAACGCCGGCCACCGAAGTCCAATAGTGGTTGGGTCTCCACCGAGGTCTGCACGGCAGTCGGGCTGTCGAGGCACGACAAGCGTTAACGCGCCGGGCCAGAACTTCGCCGCCAGCCTCGAAGCCAAGCCATCAAGAACACCGATCTGAGACGCCATCTCGACGCTCGACACCAACACTGCGATGGCTTTGGTGTCTGCCCTCCCCTTCATATCGAAGAGCTGAGAAACTGCTGCCTCCGAGCTCAGCATGGCGGCCAGCCCAAACACGGTGTCGGTCTCTACCCCGATACACCTGCCCTCGCACAGCGCTGTCACCGCCGCTTCGAGATCTACTCGTTCGCCTCTGCGAATATCGTCAACCATCTCGAAAACCGTAGTCCGACATCCCGAGGGCTGTGCCAGAACGACTGACCTCGCTGGCCCTATTGGGCTTGGCTTCGAGTGACCGCAGCCATCAGATCAGCACGGGCCCGAGCGACACGCGAACGAATCGTTCCAATCGGGCAGCCCAAAATCACTGCCGCTTCCTCGTAGCTGAAACCAAGCACCTGGGTGAGCAGAAATGCCTCACGTCGATCAGTATCGATATCTGCCAGAAGTTGCATTGACGATGAGTCGGATAACTCCGAAAACTGGTCCAGGGAAGGAATGATCCGCTGCACAAGCCGCCGCTGACGATCTCGCCGACGGACATGATCCGCACACACGTTGCGAGCGATCGACAGCAGCCAGGAACGAACCGCTGAGTCACCCCGGTAACCCGGCGCAGACCGGATTGCTTGAAGGTACGTCTCCTGAACAAGGTCTTCGACCTCGCCCCGAGACCCAAGGGCGACACAGAGCCGCCACACATCTGGTTGTGTTCGCAGCACAAGCTCCGTCATCGCAACATCATCACCCTCGACGGCTGCATCAAGCAGCTTTCGAAGCGGATCAATCGACGTCACACTCAAATCGTTGCAGAATGGGAAGGTGAACCTCAAATCTCTGGAACTCTTTGCAGTAGCGGGGAGACCCTATTTCCATGGCCTGTGAGAAGTGGATCGAAGCAATCTCGGCAGCTGCCGATGGCGAGGACCCTGGCGTTGCGCCCTCGCTGCTCGAGGCGCACCTGAAAACGTGCTCAGCATGTCGCGAGTTCTCGAATCATGTGGGCTCCTTTGCCCCACCTGGTCGGATTTCTGCGAGCCCACAGATGCCCGATCTGTCTCGAACGGTCACGAAGCTCAATGCAATTGCCGACCGGGCCCAACATCTCCTCGGTATCCGACTCCTCCTCGGCATCATCAGTGTGCTGATCGCTGCACAATCTGCACCCTCGCTTCTTCTTGGCCACGACGACCATGGCTCCTCCCACGATGCACGACACCTCGGAGCGTTCACCGTTGCGTTCGCTGTGGGGCTACTTGTCGTCGCGGTTCGGCCGGCCCGCGCTCGAACCATGCTGCCTGTGGCCATCGTGGTTGCAGCCTCCCTTGCGGTGACTGCAGTCATCGATATCGCCGAAGGCCATATCCCCCTCCTGAATGAGGCCACTCACCTTCCGGAACTCATCAGTGTCGCGTTGATCTGGCTACTTGCTCGGCCCACCCCGGCACAACCTGCTGCTACTGAGTACACAGACCCCGGGCTGCGGCTCGTAGAAGCCGACGACCAGAGGTCGCGGACCTAGTGCCTCAAGCCAAACTCGGACGCGCCGAACGACGGCATTGAGCACCGAACGACGCAACTGACCCGCAGACGACCACTGAGTTGGCAGGCCGCCGGAAATTGCTGTGAGTCGGTACGGTGGGACCATGACTCGTGTGCTCGCTGCGGTGGTGTTGGTCTGTTCAATGGGAATTGCCGGGTGCGGAGGAGGCGACTCCCCCACACGTGCCGACTCGCCATCAACCTCAGACAGCTCCACCTCGACCTCAGAGAGCTCCACCTCGACCTCAGACAGCTCCACCTCGACCTCAGACAGCTCCACCTCGAGCACCCCTGCAGCCTCGTCCTCGAGTGCGGACTCAGAATGCATCGGCGGAACCTGGGAGCTCCTCGCAGACCAGGTGGCAGGCCTCTTCCGTCAAGGCCCAATGGCGAACCTTCCCGGGTTCACAGCAACTGCTTCTGGCTCAGGGTTCGTGGAGTTCAAGGCTGACGGGACCTACCACTACACCCCCGACTACTCAATCGAGATCTCGCTGAATGGACTGACAGGAACTGGGCAATGGTCGGGCACGCTTGATGGAACGTGGAGCCTGGCCGACACCAACTTCGTGATGGGCCAGACATCGAACAACCTGACCGGATCGGTGTCACTCGGCGGCTCGGAACTCCCAATGCCCACTAACCGAACCTTCTCGGGAACGGCAGCAATCGTCAGTTGTCAGCCGGAGACCCTGACATATGAGATGAATTCACCCCTCGGACTCCTCAGAACCACCCTGCTTCGAGTCAGCTAACGCAGCTGCATTCGCTGGCCGAGACCAGGATCAATTCCCGGATGGAAACCACTCACATTTCTGCTGGCTAGGTCGATAGGTACGTCAAGAATCCGCCGAAGGAACCCGCAATGCCTCTCGTAACTCTCAAAGTCCGTTGCGCCCTGTGCGGCGCAAAGAACGATCCGAACGCTGCGCGATGTCGAACCTGTACGCGCCCAATTAGCACTGAAGGCAATCTCGCGAGCCAAGTCATGTACGAGGATGCGCTGTGGTCACAGCCCATCACGCCACGTCGTCGCTCAATCCGCGACATTGTCGCTGTCTGTGTGGTCATTTTCCTGCTCCTCGCAAGCGGAAACTACCTCTGGGGCAGTATCGGTCCCTCGTGGGCGCACTTGTCCGGCCAGGAAGACCGAGACTCCACCTGGAAGCCGTACCGAGGCAATCCCCTGTATCGCGTCGACATGCCCGGAAGCCCAATGCAGATCAAGTATCAGACGAGCGAGGGCGAACTCGACCTTGCACAAGTGTGGATCAATTCACAGTGGCAGATGGTGCGGGACAATTCTACGGTCTCAGCGGTTGCGTTGAGCGCTGCACGGACTGACCTCGCCGCCACCCTGATTGCCGGAACGGTGACTGCGTCGCCAGATCCGCGGACTCAGACAGCCTCGGTGGTCGCGGCAACCATCCCACTCGGACAGCTCTCCAACGTTGTCATTGGAGAGCGTCAAGATCCCGAATTTGGTCAACAGTTCGACCTGACCGCGACCTATACGAACTGGCCTGACGAGGCCGGGTCCGGTTTCCTTCGAGCAAGGACAATCTCGTTCCAAGGGACCCTCTACGTAGCCATCACCGTTTCGGAAAAGACTGATCGAGAATCGCTACACACTCGCCTTATCGAGCAGTTCCTGCCGACCAGCGCACCGGAGCCAACACCGTAGCGGCACTACCTGATTGGCAGTCTCCCGTTCAGGCGAACCCACACCCACCTACGGAGATCACCCGCGGCGGGCAATCACGAACCGTTGCTGTCCAGCGAGGTCGAGGACAACCTCGGCTTCTGCGAACCCACTGTTCAGTGCGAGGTCTCGGGCCCAGTTCGCCTGCCGTGGATCCAGTTCCAAACAGAGTGATCCGCTTGGCCTGAGCCAGTTCGTGGCGCCGACAATGAGCACCTCAAGGTCGGTGATACCCAGAGGCCCAGCGAACAGCGCCTCCTCTGGCTCCCATTCGACCACCGAGCGCGTCACCACATCAGTACTGGGGATGTAGGGAGGGTTTGAGACCAGCAGATCAAATGAGTGTCTCTCCGACGACTCCAACGCGTCGTACCAACTCCCTTGTCGAAGACTGACCCGCGTCGCAGGTCGCCCCACACCCGCACAGTTCGCCCGAGCGCAGGCCAACGCATCTTCAGACTGATCCGTGGCAGTAACTCTCAGGTTGGGTCGTTCCACCGCAAGTGCAAGTGCAATGGCCCCAGAACCAGTACCCAGATCCGCTGCACGTCCAGGATTCGATCCGAGCGCTCGGTCAGCTTCATCGAGGGCAAGGTCAACAAGTTGCTCTGTCTCTGGTCGCGGAATGAGCACCCGCGGATCAACCATCAGATCAAGGCCCCTGAAGGGCCAGTGCCCCATCACGTACTGAATCGGTTCGCCTGCTAGGCGCCGGGCGACAAGTTGATCTAACCGAGCGACGTGGCCCACTGTCGCGAACTGCGAGGCGGCCAGCACAAACTCGCTGGCTGAGAGACCAGTGACCTCTTCAAGAATCCAACGAGCCTCCCGCTCGGCCCCATCGATCCCACCGCCACGAAATCGGGTCGTGGTCTCCATGAGGAGTTCCCGCAGTGAGACCGTCTCAGCCACTGAAATCTGCGAGTTGGTGCGCTCGTTCATCGTGAACCAACGCGTCGCTGACCTCGTCGAGTTCACCAGCGAGGACTTTGTCGAGGTTGTATACGGTGAGACCGATTCGATGATCAGAGACACGGTTCTCTTTGAAGTTGTAGGTCCGGATCTTTTCCGATCTCCCGCCTCCGCCGATCTGGGACTTTCTTGCATCCGATTGCTCAGCTGCCACACGATCCTGCTCGGCCTTGAGCATTCGACTGCGGAGCACGAGCATGGCCTTGGCGCGGTTTTGGATCTGGCTCTTCTCGTCCTGCATCGACACGGTGACACCCGTTGGCTTATGAGTGATGCGAACTGCGGAGTCAGTGGTGTTCACGGATTGTCCACCCGGGCCTGAGGAGCGGTAGTAGTCGATCTGGAGGTCGTTGAGATCGATCTCGACGTCTACCTCTTCGGCCTCGGGCGAGACGGTGACCGTGGCGGAGGAGGTGTGAATCCGCCCTTGGGACTCCGTGACCGGCACACGTTGAACACGGTGTGGCCCAGCCTCGTGTTTCATCCTGCTCCACGCCCCCTCGCCCTTGAGAAGGAATGAGATTTCGGAGTAGCCGCCCAAATCTGACGGTGAGGAGCCGAGGACTTCGAGCTTCCAGCCCTGCCGAGCTGCGAAACCTTGGTACATCTCGAAAAGGTCACGAGCAAACAGGTTGGCTTCCTCCCCTCCCTCGGCACCACGGACTTCAACGATGACATTGCGTTCATCGTTGGGATCTTTCGGCAAGAGCAGCACTTTGATCTCGGCTTCGAGCACCGGAATCCTCGTCTCCGCGTCGTCGATCTCGCTGCGGAGCATCTCGCGGTCCTCGCCCGAGGAGTCCTGAAACATCTCCTTGGCGACTCCAAGATCCTCTCTCGCAGCCAGGAGCTTGAGGTAGCGGTCAACGATTGGCTCGAGTTCCTTGCGACGCCGCGACAGAGCTACGTACTTCTGTTGGTCAGAAAACACCGACGGGTCAGCCAACATGGCATCCACCTCGATGAACTCTTTTTCAAGGGAGGCGAGACGATCGAGCACGATCGACGAGGTTACCGCCCTTGGACCTCATTCGCCGAGTTCGCCGGTGTCAGAAGGGATTCGCAACCGTCACTATCTCTGCCGGTGAGCGCAACTGTTGATTGGCGAGTTCCAAGACTGCAACTGATGAACGCTCGGGGACAACAAGTACGAGCCGAGCATCGGGTGAACGCCACGCACGAGTCTCTGCCGCAACAACGGCGGCCTCAAGGTCGTTACCGGCGCTGCACACAACGATCAGCGGACGACCAGCAAGGTCTGCTCCGCCGGCGGCAGAGGATTGCAGTTCGCGTAGGTTCGTCGGCTCTACGCTGCATTCCAACGGACGAAGGTGCTTGGCTCCAACGCTCTCAGGATCTGCACAAAGCTCCGCACGCAACCATCGGTCGAGAACAAGGTCACGCAGCGGATGGCGCGTCGCTCCTCGATATCGCCAGCGGCGAACGTACTCTGCTGCTTTGAGTACCGACTCCGCTGGAGGAAGATGGGCGAACATCATTGCGCTCATCTCCCGGTCGAGGCGTCCCACGCCAACCTCAAGGCTCCAGCTGCCCGCCTCGGTCGGAACGATCCGCGCACACTCGAGGCCCAGCACCTCCCCCCGAACAATGCCGTGTTCGACCACGATCTCCAACCCTGCACTGGTGAGGGAATCGACCAACTGGGCGACCCGAGGATTCTCGAGAATCTGCGAATCCTCTGGTGGGAGCGGCGCCCACGGCCACGGTTCGACATCGACCAAGCTGGTACCACTGAGCCTCTGCACAGAGGTCGGCAACGTCGCCAACCTGGCCTGTCGCGCAGCGACTCCCGCTGGCACCTCAGGGGCCGATGTAATCAGATGTAGCGCGGCGAGGTTGCGGCGAGATGCCCAACTCAGAGCAGCGCCGACCCGCACCCGATCGGTATCCTCAAGCAGAATCCAGCCCGCCGAATTGGCATCGATCAGCGCCGCGCCGTGAGGGAACGCGAACGTCTGAACCTCGCCCGCGGTTACACCTGATACGAGGGCCTTCAGCTTGGCTTGGCGAAGGCCCGAACGGCGATCCTCGGTGAGTTCTTCCACAGTGGCCCCCTGTTCAGACCGAAACGGCCTCAGTGATCCGATCCTGATCCACAGGGATCAGAAGGAGGGCCCTACTCTGAGGCTTCAGCTGCCTCTGGTGTCGCTTCGGCGACCTCGGCCGCACCAGGCTTGCGCTTGCGCTCGCCATACCGCTTCTGAAATCGCTCCACGCGACCGGCGGTGTCGATGATCTTCATCGTTCCGGTGAAGAAGGGGTGCGTGAACGCTGAGATTTCCACCTTCGCCAACGGGTACTCGTTGCCGTCTTCCCACACGATGGTCTCGGAGGTCTGAATGGTGGACCGTGTGATGATCTTGTCGCCCGAGGAGGTGTCCTGGAACACCACAAAGCGGTAGTTGGGGTGGATATCAGCCTTCATAGTTGCTCCAGCCTAGGGGAAGAGAGGATTCAATGACCAACTCGTGCATCTACGGCGTGACCCGCGAGAGCAACGAGGCGTTATCTGAGGTCGCAAGAATCCGCGACCGAAGCTGCTCGAT
>DORQ01000244.1:563-1166 GCA_003514205.1 Acidimicrobiaceae bacterium | reverse complement strand
CTGCACCCAACAGTTCGTCAACGTGGCGAGTCGACGAATTCACGACATCCACAGCGGGGAATACCTGTTTGAGCGCCAGGGCGCGATCCAAGTAGATCTCTACGGTTGCAGCACCGACAATTTCCTCAAAGATGAGCTGATCGGCAGCAGAACCCGAATCGATCGATGCTGTGGCAATAATCGTCAGGGATCCGCCGTCGGCGACCTTACGTGCCGATCCGAACAAGCGCTTCACTGGGTAGAGCGCGGCGCGCTCAATCGTCCCAGTCATCGGCTTTCCGCTCGGCGTTCCAACGGCCTGATACGCGCGGGTCAAACGAGTCAATCCATCGACCACGATGACAACGTCGTTTCCGTACTCAACAAGGCGAAGCGCATGCTCGAGCGACAGCTCGGCCACCATGACATGCTCCTCTGGCGGACGATCGAAGGTCGAGGCGACGACCTCGCCACTCGTGATCGCTGAGCGGAACTCGGTGACTTCCTCAGGCCGTTCATCGATCAACAGCACGATCAGATAGCATTCCGGATGATTGGTGGCGATCGAATGGGCAATGTTCTGCAACAGCACGGTCTTGCCGGTCCGCGGCGGCGCCACGATCA
>DORQ01000244.1:0-536 GCA_003514205.1 Acidimicrobiaceae bacterium | reverse complement strand
ATCAGCAACACAATGAGGTGAGCATCGGGTGCGTTCTTTTCTACCGAACGAGCAATCGACTGCACCAGCGTGGTCTTGCCAGACCTCGGAGGCGATGCAATCAGAACTCGATGACCGTAGCCAATCGGTGCGATCACATCGAGGATTCGGCCACTGTGGTCGGTCAGATCGGAACTGTCTGACAGCGCCAACTGTTGTGTTGGGTACACCGCCTCGAAATCCTCAAAGCGAGCACGATCCACTGCCTGTTCGGCAGGCAGCCCATTGACCGTGTCGACCCTGAGGAGCGCTGGGTTCTTTTCCTTGTAGCCAGCCGGTCGAGCCGACCCTGCGATGTGGTCGCCCTTGCGGAGACCAAGTTGGCGGCACTGACGCACCGACACGTACACATCGTCGCGACTTGGCAAGAAGCCAGCCACTCTGAGAAAGCCGTAGCCATCGTCACGCAGGTCGAGCAGTCCGGTGACTTCAAGTGGTTCACCATCCCATTCGCCGCCATTGGTTGCGCCCTGAGGAGCGCCTTCGACCTCAGCGCG
>DORQ01000190.1:4837-7310 GCA_003514205.1 Acidimicrobiaceae bacterium | reverse complement strand
ATCTTCACGGTCGTCCCGCCAGCTAAGGCGATCGACTCGGGATAGGTCGTCCAGTATGGGGCGGGAAGAATCACCTCATCGCCTGGATCGAGCAGCGTTGCAAACGCGTTGTAGAGGGCATGCTTGCCACCATTGGTGACCAGCACCTGGCTCGGGGCGACCTCGAATCCGCTATCGCGTGCGGTCTTGGTGGCGATCGCGGCCTGCAGCGCAGCGATTCCGCCTGCTGGCGTGTAGCGATGATTGGCCGGATCGTGCGTGGCGGCCACAGCCGCTTCCACGATGTAGTCCGGAGTTGGGAAGTCTGGCTCGCCAGCACCGAACCCAATTACTGGTTCTCCCTGAGCCTTCAGTGCTTTCGCCTTCGCGTCCACGGCGAGGGTTGCGGATGGCTCGATGGCTCCTATTCGTCGGGAGACACGAGATTTTGCGGAGGTTCCTGGTGAAGTCACACCAAGAGTTTTCAATGAAAGCGTGGTCCCCGTCCACTCGATAAGCGCCGTCGCTTCCCTCGGCCCAACGGCAGCGCCCAGAAACCGATTCGCCCCAGTGGGGCTGGGGTTGGGAAACTGTTGCAGATGAGCGACACGATCAACATTCCAAACAACCTCCTTCCAGCAGACGGAAGGTTCGGTTGTGGTCCGTCAAAGGTTCGCCCAGAGGCCGTGGAGGCGCTCAACGCTGCAGCCTCTGAGTATCTCGGAACTTCGCATCGCCAGGCCACCGTGCTCTTCGAGGTCGGGGCGCTCCGGAACAACCTCGCGGAACTGTTCAGCCTTCCTGATGGCTATGAGGTCCTCCTCAGCAACGGTGGCGCCAGTCTGTTCTGGGACGCAGCGACATTTGGGTTGATCGAGCACAGAAGCCAACATCTGTGCTTTGGCGAATTCAGTTCGAAGTTCTTCTCCGCCGCCGCTGCAGCACCGCATCTCGGCGAGCCGATGAAGGTCGAGGCAGCAGTCGGGGGTCATCCACTGCCGGTCGCCACTGAGGGCATCGATACGTATGCGCTGACCCACAACGAGACGTCAACTGGTGTGATGATGCCCATTCGCCGCCCTGCAGGTATTGACGAGGATTCCCTCGTCGTCGTTGACGCCACGAGCGCAGCGGGAGGCCTCCGCGTCGACCTCAATGAGACCGATGTCTACTACTTCGCGCCGCAGAAATGCCTGGCCTCTGATGGTGGCCTATGGATAGCGGCAATGTCTCCGAAGGCGATCGAGCGCATTCAACGACTCGCAGCCACGGACCGCTGGACCCCGGCCTCGCTCGACCTTGGCATCGCGCTGGAAAGCTCACGAAAAGACCAAACGAACAACACGCCAGCCTTGGCCACGGTATTTTTGGCCAACCAGCAGCTCCGGTGGGTGCTCGAGCGGGGTGGCTTGGAGTTCGCTGCTGGAAGAAGTGATGCCTCTGCTGAGATCATGTACGGCTGGGCCGATGCTCACGAACTTGCCACACCGTTCGTCTCCGAGGTGGCAATGCGAAGCACGGTGGTAGCAACCATCGACTTCGCCGAATCGGTTGATGCAAAGCGCCTTGCTGCAGTGCTGCGCCACAATGGCATTCTGGATGTGGAGCCGTACCGAAAGCTTGGTCGGAACCAGCTCCGTGTGGCGATGTTCCCGGCAATCGATCCAGAGGACATCGCGGCCCTCACCGTGTGTATCGACTACGTGCTTGAGCGCTTGTAGGTCGTGACTGACCCACTGTTGCCCGACGGCACGTTTGGTGCCATTCTGCCGGACGGCACCTACAACGCCTTTGTCTTGGATTGCGTCGAGTCGAGCACCACATCAGACAACGAGGCCGCCGGACCTGCCAGCCTCACCGACCGTCCTTCATCAACACTGACACTCGCCATCGTGACCGGAGAACACAAAGGGGAAACCCTAGATGTGGTGGCAGTGGGCCTCGAGGGCGGATTCGCTGAACTCGTTGGTGTGCCTGCCACGCTGGTGGTACACGAAGGCACACCCTCGGTCACCGTCGAAGCGGACTGAGCATCCACCCTCTCGGCCCCAAANNGTGCTTGAGCGCTTGTAGGTCGTGGATGGCTCGGCGCACCACGATGACGGTTTCGATGCCGTTCTGCCCGACGGCGAATACGCTGCTTTCGTCGTGGATTGTGACGAGTCTGACCAGGCTGACCAACACGAGAAGCAGCCGATAACGCTGACACTCACCATCGTGGCTGGTGAGCACAAAGGCGAGACCCTTGAGGTTGTGGCAACTGGCCTCATCGGGGGATTCGTAGAACTTGTGGGAGTTCCTGCCACGCTGCTGGTACACGAGGGCCAGCCATCTGTCACCATCGAAAGTTAGCCCCGCACTACTGCCTGGGGGGAGTTGCTCTGCCTCTTACGCGAAGTTAACGTGACTCGGTTGGCTTCGTTGGGGGGCCATCACTGGGGGCACGACATATGCACGGTTCACACTCGCGGAACATTTCAACGCGGGCGCTTTT
>DORQ01000190.1:0-4760 GCA_003514205.1 Acidimicrobiaceae bacterium | reverse complement strand
GTCGTGGAGGCCGGGTGGATGACCAACGAACGGACATCACCGATGTTGGCCACATGGCTGTGGAGTTGCAGCGAGTCGGCGAACTTGCGGCCTGCTTCTCGGCCGCCCGCGATCTCGAACGCCAGCACTGAGCCATACCCTCGGCCCTCGAAGTACTTGGTTGCTCGATCCCGCCACGGCGACTGCGCAGAGCCTGCGTAGTTGATTGATTCCACCTGCGGGTGAGCCTCAAGAAACGCTGCAACCTTCGCGGCGTTTTCCCAGTGACGCTGCATGCGGAGGCTGAGCGTTTCGATTCCCTGCAGCGTGAGGAATGCGTTGAATGGCGAGATTGCGGGGCCTAGGTCGCGGAGCAGTTGGACACGTGCCTTGATGATGTACGCGCCATGGCCGAGGGCCGGGTAGAACGCGAGACCGTGATAGCTCGGGTCAGGCTCGGTCATTCCAGGGAACTTGTCCGACGCGCCATAGTCGAAGGTGCCGCCATCGATGATCACGCCGCCGATGGAGGTTCCGTGACCGCCGATGAATTTGGTGGTCGAGTGCACCACGATGTCTGCGCCCCATTTGAGGGGATTGATGCCATAGGGCGAGGGCACAGTGTTGTCGACAATCAGCGGCACGCCGTGTGCATGAGCTACGCCCGAGACCCCTTCAAGATCGAACACGTCGTTCCGCGGATTTGCGAGCACCTCACCAAAGAACAACTTGGTGTTGGGGCGAACAGCTGCTGCCCATTGATCGAGATCGTGAGGGTCCTCAACGAAGGAGACCTCAATTCCCATCTTCGGAAGTGTGTAGTGCAGGAGGTTGTAGGTGCCGCCATACAGCGATGGCGAGGCAACAACGTGACCGCCCGCCTCACAGATATTGAGGATGGCCATCGCCTCTGCCGCTTGGCCGGAGGAGACAACTAGCGCGCCGGGAAGGCCCACAGCAGTAGCGGTTCCGCCTTCGAGCGACGAGAGTCGCGCTTCGAGAACTCCTTGCGTTGGGTTCATCAAGCGGGTGTAGATGTTGCCAATCTCCGAAAGTGCAAAGAGATTTGCAGCGTGGTCTGAGTCGCGAAACTGGTACGAGGTGGTCTGGTAGATCGGAACTGCACGAGCACCCGTCGTCGGATCGGACTCCTGTCCTGCATGGATCTGGCGGGTTTCGAAACCCCAAGTATCAGACATCGTGACTCCCATTGGTTGGTGCTGCGTGTGGAGCGGCTGCAGGTTGTCGTAGAACGCAGCCTGGCCGAGAGTCGATTCTATGAACCAATTCCCGACCAAACAAGTCAGGAATTGCCTGGCTCCAGAACCTGCGCACCCTTGTGGTTAATGTCCAGAATTCGAAAGTGGCCGTCCCGTGGCAACGCAGCAGCGACTCGATCAGCGTCATTCGGCTCTACCAGCGCAGCGACCGTTGGCCCCGATCCCCCGAGCCACACGCCCAATGGCCTGGCGGCAAGCAACATCTTCAAGGTTTCAGCCGAGACCGGAGACAACGCGCAACGAGCCCCTTGGTGTAGCTGATCTTCCGTGGCGATCCGAATCGCCTCCTTGTCGCCAGTTGCGAGCGCAGCCACGAGGAGCCCCGTCCTCCCGATATTGAACACTGCATCAACAAATGAGACCTGTGGTGGCAGCACTGCACGAGATTTGTTCGTTGCTGTCTCCGAATCGGGCCACCACACCACCACCTTTGCATCGAACGCAATCGGAACGTTGATCGCTCTCCCACCTGAGGCCACGGTGAAGCCCCCAAGCGCGGATGCTGCGGCATTGTCCGGATGCCCTTCTAACGTCGCCGCCAACCACAATGCAGCGAGTCTCGCCTCGGCCTCAGCCATGTCAGCATGCAGAAACGCCAAGAATGCGCCAGCGACGCGGGCTGCACCCGAGAAGCCCATGCCCCGGCCTGGGGGAATGGGACTTCGCCACCACAATTCGCCCACTCCGCCTGCTTCAAGAAACGACACATACGCCGGATGGGTACGTTCCATGAGGAGCATCGTGTCGTCGTATTCGTCGCTCACGACAAATGGCATCTCCAACGCCAGACCGAGCGCATCAAATCCGGGGCCGAGGTTTGCAGAAGAGGCTGGGACAGAAACTCGCACGCCTTCAGCGTAACGCGCTGTTCAGGTCCCAGTTGATGGGCTCCTGGCCGTTCGATAGCAACGCTTCGTTGATTCTTGAGAATGGACGGGACCCGAAGAACCCGTTGTAGGCACTCAGTGGAGAGGGATGCGCAGACTCAATGACGACATGACGAGATCGGTCGATCAACGACTTCTTCTTCCGCGCATAGGCACCCCAGAGAACGAACACCACTGGCTCGTTCTTGTCATTGACGACTCGAATCACCTCATCGGTGAAGGTCTCCCAGCCCTGCTTTGCATGGCTACCCGCAGCGTGCGCCCGCACCGTCAGCACCGCATTGAGGAGCAACACTCCCTGCCGCGCCCACGCCTCGAGGTTGCCGTGACTGGGAGGCTCGATACCAAGATCGGAGGCGAGCTCCTTGAAGATGTTTTCGAGTGATGGCGGCCGCTTCACTCCGTGACGCACCGAGAAACACAGACCGTGAGCTTGCCCGGGCCCGTGATAGGGATCCTGGCCCAACACCATGACCTTCACCGTGGAATACGGCGTGAGCTTCAGAGCGGCGAACACCTCATCTGCAGGCGGGAAGACCTCAAACTGAGCGCGCTCGGCCGCAACAAATTGTTGAAGGCTGTGCCAATACGGCAACTCGAACTGGCCACGTAAGAGCGGGTTCCAGTCAGTGGTGGTCACAGTCCAGATCCCCGGCCAACAAATGCGACGTGGGCATGGGGGTAGCCTCGGTCCATTGCGATACGCCGCACGAGCAACCCAGCTGCGGTCATGTGATCGACCAAGAACCCTTCGCTGAGCACCTCAAGTTCGCTGCCCTTGGTGTACTTCAGCACCTTCGTCGCAACATACTCTTGGAGCTGGTTGACGCTCGCCTTCCATGCCGGGGACTCCCCGATCTCTTTGATCACCAGAGTCCCTCCCGGACGACACGCCTGAGCAAGCGCCAAGATCTGAGTCGCAGCACGATCTTTGCCGAGCAGGTAGAGAACATCGTTGGTAACTACGGCATCGAACTCGCCGGGATCTGGCTGCCAACCAACGTCAACATTGCGCAGATCAACGCGTTCAGAAAGTTCGCTCCCCTCGATCGCGAGATTACCGATCGACACTTTGGCGACATCGATATCGACCCCAACCACCTCAAGTTCCGGCGATCGAATCGCGCAATACGCACTGAACAGGCCATGGCCACAACCGAAATCAAGAACTCGCCCTGTCCTCGGAAGCAACTCCGCTACCAAGGGAAACGGGGCGCTCACCCACCTGGCGTACGTGTGGAAGCGGGCCTGCGCTGGCAGTTGCCGGTACAGCCTCAGGGCAGCCGTGCCAGCCTCGTCAGGACGAAATCGCACCGCGCTCGCCTTCCGCTCCACGGCCAAGCCCATCGCCGGCGTTGACGGGGAGCTGCATGGCAACAAGATCGGCGAAGTTCCCGAGTCGGAACCCTGCTCGCTGTACCGCCTCCGACACTGCGGGATGACACAGCGCAGCAAACTCCTCAGCCCACTCATAGCCCCATTCGTACCGGGCTCTCTCTGGGTCCTCGCTCAGACCAGGATGCGTTGCCAACTCAGCTGTTGCTGGCGAGGTTGATCCAAGGCGCGCAATGGCAGCAATCATGGCTCCCCGATGAAGGTGGCCCGCCTCGTCCAGTCCGAGGGATGCCTCAGGCGAAACCAAACCCGCCCGGTGAGACCGCTTCGCGAGGAGCGCCGACAAGGTTCGAACACCCAGCGAGGTCGGCGACCACCCCTTGCTTCTGGTGAGTCGCAAGGCACCGATGTCATGAAGCTCAGCGCACTCAAAGAGGGCCGTGGACACCTCAGGCCACAAATGCAGGTTTTGATGGGAGTCAATATGGGTGAGGGTCAGACCTGCTGCCAACATCACCTCCAACTGCGCCGCAAACTCGGCACGGAGATCAGCGGGGTCGATACGGCCAGTGGCTGCCCTGATCATGAAGGTCTTCCAGCTCAATGGAAACCTGCCCTGAGCATCAACGAGCGAGGGCACCTCCTGCGCCGAGAGAATGGGTGGATCCTCGCCAACCACACACAGGTGCGCCCCGACCCCCATCCCGCTGGAGACCAGAGCTTCTGCGTAGGCCGAAAATGCCGGGGCATTCACCAGGGCGGACGTGGAGGTTGCGACCCCCTTCTCGTGGGAGCGGAGAATCGCTTCACAAACGCCCGGGGTCAGTCCAAAGTCGTCACAATTGACGATCAAGAGCGGCTCACTGGTCACTATCATCGCCTCCTACAGCGGCTTGGTTCGTGGACCGCTGGCGCGGATCTCTGGCCCAAGGGCGATGAGTTCTCTGAGAATCTTCAAAATGACCGGGCCTGAGGAGAGAGTGGACACTCCCCTACTTCGCGGGAAATAGTCGACGCCGAATTGGATGATCCGAAACCCTCTGCGTTCTGCCTTGGCGAGCAGTTCCACGTCGATGAAGGAACCCTCACTCACGAGCGGACATGCGTCGAGTACTTCTCGCTTGATCAGCTTCGCTGCGAAGTTCACGTCACGAACACGCAACCCAAGCGCCGCTCGGATCAGACTGTTATAGGCGTGGGAATAGACCAGTCGTTGCAGCCCCTCGCCGGTGCGGTCGTGGCGGTACGCAGCAACAACGTCTGCCTCGTAGTACCTCAT
>DORQ01000033.1:6716-11099 GCA_003514205.1 Acidimicrobiaceae bacterium | reverse complement strand
CCCCGGAGGCCGCCGCCGCAGTTGACGGGCCGAGCAACTCGACTGGATCACCCGCTGAAGTCGAATCCCCGTCCTCCCCCCAGGCAGAGGTGGCGATTGGGGCCAAGGCCGCGCCACCGAAAGGCGGAACCCCGAGCGGTGCGTGGTGGTTGTACCACGAACGCCTCAACGATGCTCAAGGCCTGCAACAACTCGACGAGGCCTACAAGAACTGGCTCGGCAACGTATCTGCCGCTCGAGCGGCGGCTGAGGCCCGCGGATCCGGCGAAGGGCTAGTGAAGGATGGGGAGACCGAGACAGACCCGCAGGAACCCACTGACCCGAACAAACTCACCTTGTGCCCATTTGGCGACACCGGAACCCTCCATGTCCCGACGGTGCCAACTCGGCCAGGCACCATTGTCACCCCCGTGAACCAGACCTTTGTTTCCCACATTGCAACACCGGGCCAGCCACGGGTTGTGTACTCGCCCTCAGGCGGGCTTGTGACTCGCACCAACGCTGGTGTGGAGGAGTTCCTGGTTCAAGCACACGTATCTGCTGACCCTGGATTCCTGCTCGACTTCTTTGGAATGGTCGTGTCAGTGGAGCGACCCGAGAAGCCAACGCTCACCTATCAGGTGCCCACTGTTGGTGAGTTCCAGTGCTACGTGGAAGACGCGGCAGTGCTCTTCCCAGTGCGTGGCTACGCCGAGATCTGGCTTCCTGCCAGCTTGATTACCGAGCCTGGGTTCCAGATTCGAGCTGAGGTCACTAACACATTTGTGCTTCCGCAACTGTTCTTCTTCGGCGCCGACCAGGTGACCGTTATTGCAGGTCCGAAACCAGTGGCTCACAACGAGGTCGTTCCGCATTCCCTCGGTGCAGTGATTGACGACGGCCTCATTGTGGATCGCGACGGCAATCCGCGAAACGACGCCGAAAGCGTGCTCCGGTCTCGGTACGAGCCAATGCTGAACGACGTGCTCAACAGAGGCGGATCGATCGGGATACCCGGTATCGCCGGTGGCGGGTACGACCTCAAAAACAAGGCTTGGGCTTCGGTGGATCTCGATATCACGACGGTTCCTGGCGACAACGACGAGGCTGAGCTTCGAGTCAATGCAAACGTGCCAAACGTTCGGGCAGTGGGCTACTTCGGTGTAGCGCTGGTCGGCTGCGTCGGGCGAACAAACATCGCAGGTCAACTCGTCAGTCGAACACAACTCAACAACAACGCGGCAAACCCGCTGAGCGTCTCGCCAGAGACCGCAGTGGACACACTCTGGGTTGATACGTGGTCGACCATTGTGCTGCCGGTCATGATTCCGATCTTCCCCTGGCAATGGGTTCTGTGGGCGATCTTCAAGATCGTGTGCATCGTGGCCTGGGCCGTGATCGCATTCGGACCGAGCATCCTCCGATCCAAGATCAAAGAAGCCGGCGAGAAGGCGCTCAACCCAGGTGGGGCGCTCGACAAGATTCTGACCAGTGTGAACACCTCCAGTGTGCTGAATGGCGTTGCGCTGCCGAACGGAAACGGATTCCGACTTCGCGGTGCCGCAATTGAGAAGAGCTGCATACTGCGGGGCTGTCAGGGTGGCGATGTTTCGCTTGCAAATGAAGGTCTTGAGCCGACGCTTCGGACCGCAGTGATCGACCGGAAGCCAAGCGGCATCTTTGGGACATCTCAGCGCCGATTCCCGCTGGTATACAACCCCAGCTCAACTGTGGGCGTGGACCAGCTTGCAACTCAACACACCGACTCCCAAGGTCGACCCTTCGCCATTGGCGTGTTGGTCAATGCCACCTCGATCAACCAGACGCTTCGGGCCCTCACCGATGGTTCCACCAAGTTCAACGCAAACTCCAATGGAGTGCTCGACATCAACACCTCAGTAGCTGGGTTCCCCATTGCTATTCGACCCACGGTGGCTCCGGCGGTGATCACGCTGCAGAACAATCCGGCGGACTACGCACTGTCGGTCATGGCGCCCGAGGTGCGGGTCGCGATCGATGATGGCAGTGGTCCATCGAATCCGATTGTGCTCACGGTGGATGCGTTCGCAAACGTTGGGCTGGACAATCTGGGCGGGTACGTGGTTCACCCGAAGTTCCAGATTGGCACCTATACCCACATCCTGAACTGCCACAGCCCACTGTGGCTCATCTGTGCCAACACTGGCTCGATACCAAGTATCCCAACGATCCTCGATGCCATCGTCAATGGTGTGACCTCGCTGTTGAATGCAGCGATTGGCAACATTGCGGTTCCGAAGATCGCTGACGAGGTGGTCCCCACCCTTCCCCGTCTTGAGCGTCGAGGCGCACACTTGGCGATCTACACCGATGTTTCCTTGGTTCCAAAGGTCACGCTCGCTGGGTGGTATGACAAGCCCTGGTACGGGTTCGTAGCGACTCCGCTCGACTTCCCTGGAACCGGCCCGATCACCTACCAGTGGACAGTTCGGGACCAACTCAATGGTGGGGCGGTTGTCCATACTTCGACCACAACCTCACCCAATTTGACCCTTCCGATGACGGGTCTGCGAAGCATCCGGATTCAACGTCCAACGCTCTTCCAGCACTCAAAGTGGTTGCGAGTGGCGAAGGCCACCGTGGTGGCGAGTCGTGGTGGCCAGTCTGCGACAACCGAGGTGCAGATGGAGATGATCACCAAGATCTGGTGAGTATCGATGGAGTAGGGGTGGGTTCAACAGGCCATCCTCAACGAAATCGATAGCCATCACAGAGCCGGAGCCGGACGGGCCGTATCCTCGTCCGGCTCCTGCGCGTGGTGGGGCCTGCGGTGGGGTGACAGCGGGGTGGTCGAACTATTCGTAGGGCACCGGAGCCAACTGCTTGAGCTCCATCGATTCGCCCATCACGAAGTATCCGACTGCCATCTTTGTGAGTTCTGCCGCAAGCTGGTCATCGTCGATTCCCATGTCCTTGGCCCATTCCACCGGAGGGCCAATTGCCCGATGAACTGCTGACGCAACGATCCGCATTGCGAGCTCGGCACGCCAGGTCACCTTGGTGGAGAGACCGTCGCTCATTGCAGCTGGAAGATGTTCGATGAAGGAGTCGCGAATGGTGTTGGTCAGACTTCGTTCGAATCGACGGCGGTGAATCAGGATGCTCTCGTCACCCTCGAAGCTGGACAATATGTGCTGGTTGTCACGTGAAAACCGAATGAACTCGCGGACCGTCACATGAGCGTTGGCGACGATATCTCCTGGTTCGTTGCTGGCATAGGTGGTCTGGAGGTACTCAAGGCGAGACTCTGCCCGCTCCATCAAACGATCGATGAGTGCAGCGAGGAGGAGCTCGCGCTTGGGGAAGCGTGAATAGAGCGAGCCAGCAGCGATTCCGGCAGCGTTGGCGATGCTGAGGTTGGAGACTTCCTGAAACGGTCGTTCCCTGATCAGCTCCTCAGTCGCGTCGAGAATGCGGTTGTGGGTCTGGAGACTTCGGGCCTGCTTGGGAGCGCGCCCAGTCGACATTGAGCTATTCATCGCCTCCACCTTGAGCGCGTTGACCGAAGCTGTCAATCTCTCTGGAGGCAGGTCACCATACGGCGAGGGGTATTGGCCGACAGCCGGCGTCAGCGAGGTCGATCGTGGCGAGATAGGTGGAATTCGATCTTCAGGTCTGGGAGCATTGGTTGGTGAATCAGCCTGAAAAGTCTCTGAGTACTGCTTCGCCGGACGATCGGTCCGAAGCCGCTGAGTTGCTCGCCCGGTATGGCGAGTTGATAGATGCCGGCGACTTCGCCGGAGTTGGACAACTCCTCAGCGAAGCTGTTGTGGAGGGACCCGACGGAACCCCGATAGCTCAAGGATCTGCTGAGATTGAGGCGCTCTATGTCGCGATGACTCGACGATTCGAGGACGGAACTCCTCGAACGGCACACATCATCACGAACATCATTGTTGAGGTGGTGGGTGTCGATACGTTCGAGATGCGATCCCGCTTTACCGTCTTTCAGGCCACCGACCAGTTCCCTCTGCAGCCAGTGGTCGTCGGCCGTTACGTGGACAAGGTAAAGCGGATCGACAATCGACTGGCGTTTGTGTCGAGACGAATGATCCCTGAACTGTGGGGCGATGCCTCAGCGCACCTTGTTCACCTCGGCACCTAATCCACCTGGGCGCTGCCATGTCAACGCCTCGGCGGTAGCCGCAGTCGAGCCTTAGCTGAAGTCGAGCCCGAGCCAATGGGGCGCCCGCTCAAGCAGATAGTGGCTCACATCCAGGCATCCGTTGAGGGCAGCACACAGGTCCTCTGTGCCCATAAAGATTTGCGACAGCGAAACATCGACCCGCGCAATGATCCCAATACTTCGTTCGGCCGCATCAGTCACTGAGGCGAACGAATCGATTGCAGACACTTCTAACGGCA
>DORQ01000033.1:0-6353 GCA_003514205.1 Acidimicrobiaceae bacterium | reverse complement strand
GGGTGAAGGTCGACCTCCCAGGCTTGGCGCATGGAATAGGTCTCTACGAAGTGCCGTTCGTCGTGGATATGGAATCCGTGATCAGTTGCGTGATCTTTCAGGTCCGAGATGAATCCTGCTGTATCAATAATTGCCACTCGGTAAGCCTGCCAGGTTGGCGGGGCTTTTGTGAACCCCACTGCTTGGGGGAGTATCCCGATCGCAGCGACGTCGTGGATAGGCGCGGAGCAACTAGGTTGAGTGCGGTGCACGTCGACGACATCCTCAGGCTGCTCGAAGAGACTGTTGAGGTTGTTCAAGCAACGTTGGTTTCGCGGCAGCCAGAAGAGCTTCACCAGCTCTCAGGTTCGTATCGTCTTGACGCGAGGGCAGATTCCGTTGCAGTGGCTGGTCTCGTTGAGGCTGGCTTGAGCGTGCTCTCGGAGGAGTCCGGATTCACTTCCTCACACAATCAATCGAACACCCATATTGCAGTGATCGACCCTGTGGACGGTTCTACAAACGCTGCCCGCGGAGTGCCGTTCTATGCGTGCAGTATCTGCGTGGTGGATGAGGTCGGTCCGTGGATCTCCACGGTGGCGAACCTGGCGAACGGTGACCAGTACCGGGCCGTTCGGGGCAGCGGTGCAACCCTGAACGGCGCGCCAATTTCGGTGGGCGCCAGTCCGCCACTCGCCAACTCGATCCTCGCCATCAACGGCACCTCGTTGCCCCCCGGTGGGCCTCGCCAGGCTCGTATGCTGGGATCGGCGGCCCTCGAGTTATGTCTCGTTGCAGCGGGGAGTTTGGACGGATACGTGAGTCTCGACGTCGATGGGCATGGAGTGTGGGACTACCTCGGCGCGTTACTGGTGCTCCACGAGGCTGGTGGTGTAGCCGCTGATGTACAGGGCCGCGAACTCGTCACGATGGAACATCGTCACCGCCGAACGATCTGTGCAGCGAGTAGCCAGGCGCTACTTGATGAGTTGCTGGAGTGGCAATGAGCCCGAGTCTCAATCTTCGAACGGCAGGACTGAAGTTGTATAGCCGTCTCCCGTCGGTTGTGACTCAACGTGCCGTCAGAATCGCAATGCCATCGTTCACGTTGGGCGTGATGCCAGTTATCTCGAGGCCGGACGGGCGAGTGCTGCTCGTTCGCCATAGCTACATGGCGGGTTGGGGATTCCCCGGCGGGCTCGTCAACCGCCGCGAACGACCAGAGGTCGCCGTGGCCCGCGAGACGCGAGAAGAGGTTGGCCTCCGCATCGAGCTGATTGGGGAGCCAGCAGTGACTGTGGATCCCTTCAAGCAAGTGATTCGAGTCATCTACCCAGCGGTGCCAGCCTCCGGAGTCGATCCGATGGCCGCCAGGCCCGCCTCCGAAGAGATCATCGAAGTGAAATGGTTCGATCCGAAACAACTGCCAAGCCTCGCTCCGGAGGCGCGTGAGGCCTTGGCAACGCTGGAACGAGCGCGCGGCGGCTATCGCTAGAGCGATAGCTCGTGTCTCAAATCTTCGGGAGAGGCCACGATGTGGCTAGAGTGTCAGAGCCACATCTGAGGGCGTATAGCTCAGTTGGCTAGAGCTCCTGGTTTACATCCAGGCGGTCGGGGGTTCGAGTCCCTCTGCGCCCACTCATTGTTGTCGAAATCACAACGAATCAGCTCAGCTTGGTGCGAGTCAGTCGAGGAGTTCCACCGTGACGTTGAATGCTCGGTAGGTCTCAGCTGCGCGTCGGTCGCGGCTCACGAGCGGCAGTTGATGGTGGGCGGCTGCCGCTGCGACAAGAGCGTCGTAGACTGCGCCTCCGCTGACTCCCATTCTCGCGAGGTCGCTCGTTAATGCTGCACTTGAAGCTTCGTCGAGGAAGCGGCTGTTCGGGAAGTTGGTCGAGATCAGCCGCTCGACGGTCGGCGCATCTCGACGTGAGGCTCCGGGAAGACGGGTTAGGACGGAGAACGTCTCAAACCAGGCATGGCCAGCGAGACCCAGTTCGCGGGTGTGGAGTGCTTTCCACGTTGTCGCATGGGCGACGTGGTCAGCGAGGACTAGCGGGACCGCAGCGCTGGTGTCGAGCAGAACCTCGGGTCGGCGGGCCATGCTGGGCTATCGCTGGTCGGCAAGTCGAAGCTCGCGGACAGCCTCATCGCTAATGGTCGATCCGGAGGAGGCGGGGATCACGAGGCGTCCCTCGACCTGTTCGAGTTCTGCATGAACGAGCGGCTCGATCCGGATTCCCGCTCCGTCGCGCAGAATTTCGACGGGCCCTGGTGCGATTCCAAGCTCATCGCGAAGCCGTTTCGGAATTACCACTCGTCCGGCATTATCGATGGTTGCTTCCATGGCTGAACTGTACCATCCATCTGGCATTTGGGGTTTGAGATCCTGAGCCCTTGATCGGATGGGAGACCGAAGGCAGTGCGTCGCATCGCGGGTCAAACTTCTGACACGGAAATCGGGTGTGAAAGCTGTCGTTGGAGGGCCCCCCATTTGTTGTCGGATCGACAACGATTGCGGTGACTTCATGATGCGAAGTAGTGGCGGATTGCTGTCCAGATGATTCCCCACTGGTTGTGCGATAGACAACTGCGCGAACGCGCAAGGCTCGCGTTGACGTCGAGTCATTCGGTGGAGACTGAGCCCGCCTAGCGCGCCAACCTCCTCCCAAGTTCGTCAAGGCGTCTCAGGTACACATACAACCTCATCCAGACTCTATGAGAACTAGATCTGCCGAAGCGAGCTACCGGTGTGAGCGGACCTCGATGCCGGGAAGGTCGACAAAGGCGGTTTCATCGGCGCTGACGATCGTCCGGGAGAACGCTTTGGCAGTTGCAGCGATCATCAGATCGTGCGCCCCGCGTGGCTTTCCCTGGGCTCGCACAGCGACGAGTAGTTCCGCGTGGGCCTCGGCAGCTTCGAGGCCATAGCCCAATATCGGCACGGTTGCGACGATGTCGTTGACGTACGCCGTGCGCGCACCTTGTCGTCCTCTGCTGGCGAGTAGGGCGCCTACTCGGAGTTCGGCGATCGTAACGGCTGCAACGGCGACGTCGTCGTCGTCATTCAGGACGGCCTCAAGTTCATCGCTGTTTCGCTCGGCATCGATGAGGAAGGTTGTGTCGAACAGAAGGCGAGTCATGCTCGGTCATCGATCTGGACAAGGTCTCGAACCTCATTGAGATCCTCTACCCACCCCGAGTCGGGGTGGTGACGGCGCAGGAGCGCCTTGACATCTACCCCGCGACCTCTGCTCATCGGTTCCAGGTGCGCGATTGCCTTGCCGCGGCGCACAATCGTGAAGTGTTCGCCGCGATGCTCGATAGCGTCCAAGAGATCGGCGAAGTTCCGTGCGGCGTCTGTAGCGGTCACGTCGGTCATATTCTCAGATTATCAGATATGTGGGTCAATTTGGTGAGTTCACCACGCGCGAAGTGGGTGCCGCCGCTTCGCAAGGTTCGAGAGCTGTCGTAGGGCCACTCATTGTTGTGAATATGACCACGGTGCCTTGTGCTCGGCCGAAGGGCTCGCGGGTGTTCGCAGCTACATTGAGGCCTGGATATCGGCGACTGTGATCATCAGGTCGAGCGCGTTCGTTGGCGAAGCCGTGAGCCCGAACCGCTGATAGAAGTCGGCTGCTTCCGGGCGAAGCGCAGTGACCACGAGCATCCGGACACCGATCGTCTCGCTTGCTGCCACCGCCAATTCCATCGCGTGGCGAAGCAGCCCCGCTCCGATCCCTTGTCCCTGGGCCTCCCGGTCGACTGCGAGTCGACCAAGCAGAATCGCCGGAATTTGTCCTGGGCCTTGGCGACGCGCTCGCCCAGTCGCATCGGCACGGAGAAGGGCGAACGCCGAGACGGAGTGAAAGCCAACCACCCGGCTGCCGTCGGTCGTCACGTAGGTTCGTGAAAACCCGGCGGCTTGGTTCCGCCAGGCGCTCTGTCTCAGCCAGTCGTCGAACTCGGCCTCGCCCGAGTTGAACTGGTCCACCAAGTGGTTCTGGTCAAGCGGCTCTAGTGAGCTGAAGTTACTGTTCACTCGTCGAACGGTGACGGGCGTTGGAACAGTTCGGCCGTTTTTGCGTTATGTCGTCCCTTCCGCGAGACGCGTCGATCGAGGGCATCCCACGTGTCGGCGTCGAGCGTGACGTGGTCCCGATCAGAGAGGGTCTTAGCGGCTGATGCCCGAGCGGCGTGGACTACGAACTCGGTGATTGACTGATGCGCCGCTGCTGCGGCCGCTCGGATCAGTCCATCGTCGGTGGGAGAGAGTCGTAGGTGAAGCCGCTCGTCGCGGATTTCAGATCTTGTCGCCATGACCTCAGTGTACGCGCATCTGCCACACTCAACAACAGGTGCGCGGCATCGGCTCACTCCCTGAGTTCAGAATTCTCGCCCATGGAGCTGCTGGAATCGTCCGTGGTGGACGGGAGGGTTTGAAGGTTGTCGTTGGAGGGCCTCTCATTCGTTGTGGAATCCGCAACAAAGTGGCCCGTGTGCAGACTGGGTGGGCAGTGCGGAGCGGGCGACGATCGCTGCGCGCTACGTGTCTCAGCGGCGGACGCGGCGGATAAGAAAGGTTTGCGGGGCGTCTATGGTCCTCAACCCGAATTGCACGTTGGGCTATATATCGACATTGATAGGTATATACTTGAGCGATGACGAAACATCTGGTTGACATTGATGAAGTCGCTCTGGCTGCTGCGCGAGCCAAGCTACAAACGACCACAATTCGTGACACAGTGAATCAAGCACTTCACCGCGCTGCGGGCGCCAGGGCGCAGGAGATTGTCTCGTCGCTCGATGTGCTTGCCGCCGCGAAGCTTGAAGACCGCGAAGCTGCGTGGGGCTAACTCATCTGATTGATACCAGCGTTCTGAAGCGGCTCGGAACAGCAGTTGTTCGGAACCGGGTGGAACAGATGGCGTTACGGGGTGAACTCGCGACAGTGAGTATCTCGGAACTGGAAGTCGGTTTCTCAGCGAGGACTGCTACCGAGTGGGACGACCTTGTTGGGTCCTTGAACGCGTTTCATAGAATGGCGACGACTCGTGAGCATGTGTCGAGAGCCCTGCAGGTGCAGCGACTGCTTGCTGCTCGGAGTCAGCGTGGTCGGAAGCTGCCCGATCTTCTGATCGCTGCGGCCGCTGAACAGGCCGAGCTCATCGTCTTGCACTACGACGCCGACTTCGACCGAATTGCTGCTGTGACCGGGCAACCGTGTGAATGGGTCGTTCAAGCTGGCTCGATCGACTGAACGACAGGGCTTCGCTTACCTCAGGGTTTGAAAGCTGTCGTTGGAGGGCCACTCATTGTTGTCGGATCGACAACAATGCACCCCAGCTTGGTGCGAGTCAGTTGCGGATTGCTGTCCAGATGATTCGCCACAGGTTGTGTGATTCACGACTGAGCGAACTCGCAGGGCTCGTGTTGACGTCGAGTTATTCGGTGGAGACTGGGCCTGCCTAGCGCGCCAACCTCCTCCCAAGTTCGTCAAGGCGTCTCAGGTAGACAGACAACCTCATCCAGACTCTGTGAGAACTAGATCTGCCGAAGCGAGCTACCGGTGTGAGCGGACCTCGATGCCTGGAAGGTCGACAAAGGCGGTGCCATCGGCGCTCACGACCGTCCGGTCGAACGCCTTGGCAGTGGCAGCGATTATCAGATCATGCGCCCCGCGTGGCTTTCCCTGGGCTCGCACAGCGACGAGTAGTTCCGCGTGGGCCTCGGCAACTTCGAGGTCGTAGACGAGGATCGGTACGGTGGCGACAATGCTGTTGACATACGCGGTACGTGCAGCCCTGCGCGCCCGGCTGGCGAGCAGGGCGCCGACTCGGAGTTCGGCGATCGTCACGGCCGCGATAGCGACGTCATCGGCGTCGTCCAGAACAACGTCAAGATCGTCGCTACTTCGCTCGGCATCGATGAGGAAGGTTGTGTCGAGGAGTAGGCGAGTCATACTCGGTCATCGATCTCGACAAGGTCTCGAACCTCATTGAGATCGTCTACCCACCCTGAGTCGGGGTGGTGACGACGAAGGATCGCCTTGACATCTACCCCGAGACCTCTGTTCATCGGTTCCAGGAGTGCGATTGCCTTACCGCGGCGTACGATCGTGAAGTGTTCGCCGCGGTGCTCGATAGCGTCTAAGAGATCGGCGAAGTTTCGTGCGGCGTCTGTAGCGGTCACGTCAGTCATATTCTCAGATTATCAGATATGTGGGCTAATCCGGTGAGTTCACCACGCTCGCGGGGGTGTCGCCGTAACAGGGGTTTGAAAGCTGTCGTTGGAGGGCCACTCATTTGTTGTTGCATCGACAACAAAGTGGCCCGTGTGCGGACTGGGTCGGCAGTGCGGAGCGGGCGACGATC
>DORQ01000098.1:6770-9153 GCA_003514205.1 Acidimicrobiaceae bacterium | reverse complement strand
AAATTCATTGGGACATAACGTGACGTCAGTGAGGCAACTTGAGGGGACTCCAGAATGGAGACATCGATCGAAGTGCATCGCCGATCGAGACAGGACTACGAGGCGCAGAACCAGAGTTCTGTGTCGATTGGAACAACGATGGTCTTCGTGAATCTGCTTCCCGCTTTGATCTCAACGGTCTCACCTGGGGGCAGTATTCCGATTGTGGTCGCATGAGCAGGGTCCTGCATGACCGCCATGCCAACCGCTCCACCACCTGCACTGGTGGCGAAGGTTTGCCATCGGTCCGACTCACCGGCCAGTACCGCCCAACGGCCCTCCCCAGCTGACATCTCGGAGTCGCTTGGTTCTGAAGGGAACTCGTGCACAGAGCACAGACGACTCTCGCTCTTTGCTGGCCCAGCGGGTGTGGCAACTGAGAGCCCAAGTTCGTCGATGAGTAGCTGATCGGCGAGGCGAAGGCGCTCAAGTTCCTCAGCGGAGAGGTTGTTCAGCTCTGCTCGTTCGGTCTCGGACATGTTCGCATATTCGAGTCCGAGTCGAGTGCCCTTCAGGGGTGAGCCGAGGGAGTTCACCGCAGCAAGGTACTTTCCAGCAGTGACAGGCACGAGAGAGACTGCCAGCCTGCGGTCCGAATCGACGCCGCCTGCACGGTGAGCAAGTTCAGCTGCACGCAGATTCGCTGCGGCACCCGGGTTCGCGCCCTCAACCAGTTCCACCCACTCGCTGGAATTGCTCATGAGGCCAGCCAGGTTCACGATGCACATCACTGCGGCAAGGGCCGTCACAGCGAGCGTGGGCTTTGACCAACCTGGGAGCTCCGCCGGGCCTCCGTAACCAACGAACCCGCCACCCGAACCGCCCTCCGAATGACCTCCAGAATCAGTTGAGGCTCGACGGCTCAGCGCCATCAGTCCTGCCAGCACCAGGTATGCAGCCACCGTCCAGCGATACCGCAGCTCGTCTGGGGGGATTGCAGGATTGACCCCGATGCGGCTCCTCGCTGTCAGTCCGACGAACACCAAGGGCGCTGCTGCAGCGCCAAAGAATCGGGGTGTGAGCTTGACAAACTTCCGCCACATTCCCACCGCGCCACCCACAATCACGACGCACACAACGAGGAACCCACCCACTCGGCTGCCACCTCCAAGAGACCGTGCGCCGCCGAACAACATCTCCACGCTGTACCGAAGTATCCCGCCGAGACCCGCCTTGCTCGGCGGGTTCTCCACTCCAGAATCCAAGTACCACACCAGCCACAATGCTGGACCAACGGCGAGCGCTGCGGCCCGTTGAAGACCGTGAGTGGTCCAGGTGTCGCGGCGACATGCGAACTCGATTCCAACGGCGGCAACCGCGATCAAACCAAGCCCACTCGTGGCCAGACCCAAACTGAGGAGACCACTCACTGTCAGGACTGATCCCCACGAGAGCGAAGCGGTTTCTCCCCCGACTACCTCCTCTGATCCTCGACCCCGATCCAGCACCAACCAGCACACTGCCAACAGCGCTATCGGCAGCGAGAAGTTCAAGAGGAAAGGAAACAACAGATTGCTCGATCCGCCGGAGTTCCAGATGACCAGAGCACTGGCCAACGAGGCCCCAACTATCGAAAGTCGTGTCGCCGCGAGGCGGAACACCACCAGTCCGAGAAGGCCGTAACTACAGAGGCCAAGGACGCGATACGGGGTGTAGGAGCCGAGTCCGACCGTATGAAACAGACCTTGGTAGAGCGCCACAGGAACGGCCGAAAGATGACTATTGAATGGCGTGAGAAGGTTGCCGGAGGGGTAGTCCGAGACAATGTTCCAATCGTCGCTAAAGAACCACAGGTTTCGACCTGCCCAAGCGCCATACCCGAGGATGAAGATGGTCGGAAGTATCCCGAACATCCAGGAGATGGGAGCCACCCCTCGACGCGGGCGCTGAGTTGCAGTGTCCTGCTCGTGAAGCGAAGCGTGCTCAGACATTGGTGATGATCGTACGGCAACGAACTACCAGCGATGAGCCAACCTCGAGCCCGTTCCGAGAAGCACCAACTGCCATCCCGAGGGCAGTAACGTCATTCAGTGTCCGCTCAACCCCCCGAGGCGACCAAGATAACTCTGCGCGTCAGATCGATTCTGAATGAGCCGCGCAATCGTGTCATCCTCGGTGGGGGCCTTGCGCTACGACTTCTTGCCCTGGTGTTGCAGCGAGATCCCGTTGGTCTGAGCGATCCGTTGCTCTACCAGCGGTTTGCCCAAGGCATAGCGGCTGGAAGGGGATATCAATCCTTTGGCGATCTACCCACTGCCTATTACCCGCCTGGCTACCCCTTCTTCCTCGGGGCAATTCAATGGGTGTGTGATCGCTTGTCGATCGGCTCAGCAATGCCTACTGC
>DORQ01000098.1:6397-6568 GCA_003514205.1 Acidimicrobiaceae bacterium | reverse complement strand
CCCAATCACCTTGTGTTCAACAGTTGGTCGGTCGGTTCCGCAGCAGGGGCGATCGTCGCGCTGTGGCCAAACCTGATTCTTCATGGAACAACTCTGCTATCTGAGACTCTGTACCTGGCGCTTTTCTCGCTACTGACCGTGGGCCTCCTTCAATGGTTCGCGATTCCCACC
>DORQ01000098.1:5489-6193 GCA_003514205.1 Acidimicrobiaceae bacterium | reverse complement strand
CAGGTGCTCCTGATCCTGCCGGTGCTCGTCATCGCCTCTCTGCTTCAACGGCTGTCCTGGCGTGAGTTTCTCGCTCGCTGGGGAACCGTTGCTCTGTGCGTTGCAGTGCTCTGTATGCCGTGGGCGATCCGCAATCACAGCGTGTTCGGTGAGTTCGTGGCGATCTCGACCAACGGTGGCGACAACCTGTGTGTCGGCTTTCATGAAGGTGCTGGCGGAGGATTTGAGATCCCCCCTGATTGCCAAACGGGAGAGTTCTACGTCGACGGGCCGGCGGCTGAAGTTCGCAGGAACGCCGAGACTGCTCACCGCGCCCGGGTGTGGGCCGCGAACAACCTGTCGGAATTGCCTGTGCTCTCGCTCCGCAAGCTGTGGTTCACCTACAACCACGACCACGACGGGCTCCGAGCTGTCGAAGGCTATGAGTCGAACCGATTTCTGCCCAACCCAATCAGAGTCGTTCTCCGTTGGCTCAGCGACATCTATTACTACGCCGTGGCGGCCCTGACAGCGTTTAGCGCTGCCAGATTCTTGCGGCGGGCCGACGGCTCCTCCCGTCTCGATGGCCTGATATGGGTGCTCACCGCGACAAGTTGCGCGGTGCCTGTGCTCTTTTTCGGCGACGCGAGATTTAAGGTTCCTGCCATGACGTTGGTCGCTCTCATCGCAGTGTCCGGATTGGCGCGAACACCTCATGTGGGGAC
>DORQ01000098.1:0-5183 GCA_003514205.1 Acidimicrobiaceae bacterium | reverse complement strand
CCCTCGCTCTTGGCCTTGTCGTTCCTGGATTGTGGCACTACCAAGGACCGCCGATGGAGGAGGGGTTCATGCTGGCGTTCCCCCAGCGGATCCTTGCTGGCGATCTGCCACACGTCGACTTTCTCCATCTGTACGGCCCGGGATCGCTCTATGTACTCGCAGTGGCCTTCAAACTGTTTGGCGACACACTTGCAGTAGAGCGCACGGTGGGCCTTGTTCAGCACCTACTCCTTGTGGGCTCAATTCTGGTTCTGCTGCGACCCTGGGGGCGGCTCACGGCAACGATTGGAGCGCTGACAACGCTGGTGATCACGATCTCGCCACTTGGCCTCAGTGCAATGGCTTGGAACGGAGCGCTCGGCCTCGCCGCCGCGGGGCTCGCGCTGTGCTCAGTGATGCTGCAACACGCGTCGCAATCTCAGGCCGTGTCCGAGTCAGGTGCTTCCTCGCCGATGGGCCGCGTTCGACCGATCATCGCCGGCGCCTGTTTCGGTGCCGCGTTGCTCTATCGACCTGACATGGCCGTAGCCATCGGGCTCGCGCTGATCGCGTTGTGGTGGGTCACACGCGGTGACTCACCGCTCCGGCCAGCGAGGCGGCCATTCCTGCTCGCCGGCGCTGCCTCCCTTGTGCCGATGATTGCCTTTTTCGGAGTGGTTGGGCCCGAACACGCCTTTCGAGGGATGTTTCTCGAGCCAGTTTTTGAACTCCGAGGCGGGAGAAGCCTCCCCGTTCCGCCAAGTTGGGGCGAGCCCGACGGATACCTACAGAAAGCCGGCGGGCTGCGAATCTCGCAGTGGCCATTGCCGATGCCCGGTCTCGGAGCGCAGATCAACCTCTGGTTCTGGTTGGTGCCGCTGACGGCATTCGCTCTCATTGCTGGCGCTGTTCATGCACATCGACGGGAGTCGACGGGTCGGACACAGACCCTCCTCGTGGCCGCCGCATTCAATCTCGGCCTCGTCGGACAAGCGCTTCAACGACCTGACACCGCACATCTGAGTTGGGTCACCTGTATCAGTTTCGCATTGGTACCAGCGCTGCTGCTGGAAGCGGCCCCAGGCCTGATGAGACGATTCATCTGGAAAAAGAGAAACCCGGCCCCCATCCTCGCAGCACTGCCAATTGCGGTTGTTCTCCTTGTCATCATTCCGTTTTACCCACTTCGCACCTATGCCGACTTGGTCGGTCAGAGCTTCGGACACAACGTGTTCGGCTCCCCAATGCGACGAGGGGACCGGGTGTTCTATTACGGCTCCTCTGCAGATGCGCGTGGAGCACAGCAGGTAATTGACGAGCTATCGGCGCGATCCCGGCCGGGAGACAGACTCCTTGTCGGACCGTACGACATGTCGAAGACGCCCTATAGCGACGCGTTCTTCTACTACCTCTTCCCCGACCTCACTCCGGCAACTCGCTACATCGAAATGGACCCGGGCCTGGCCGACGCAGAGGGGTCAGGGCTGAGCGAGGATGCCGCCTCAGCTGATTTCATCATCCAGTCCGATGTCTGGACAGGTTGGACTGAGGCGAACGACAGCCGGTTCGCTGGCTCTACCGCAACTAACGAGGTCATCGCTGAGCAATTTTGTCTCGTCGCTGAACATGCGCGGTTTCGGCTCCTCGAACGATGCGAGAATTCCTCATGAATTCCCGCGGCTTGGATTCACAGAAGCCCGTTCCATTGGGCCATGTGGGCGCGCTGGATGGGCTCAGGGGTGTGGCGGTGCTGCTGGTGCTGGCGTTCCATGCCCACCTCACCGCGGCTGTTGGTGGCTTCATTGGGGTCAGCGTGTTCTTCACGCTGTCTGGATTCCTGATCACCTCCCTCCTGCTGCGCGAGAGCGCCTCGTCTGGGGAGATCTCCCTGCGTTCCTTCTGGTCGCGCCGGTTCCGCCGTCTGCTCCCAGCAGCCTTGATGACACAGGCGTTGGTGGTGCTGATGGGAGCACTCGGGGTCTGGGACAACGATCAGCTCAGAATGCTGCGCACCGATGTACCTGCGGCATTGGCTCAGGTGGCGAACCTCGCGTTCATCGCGAAGGGCACCTCATATGCGGGTGATATGGCCTCGCCATCACCGCTCAGCCACTACTGGAGCTTGTCCTTAGAGGAACAGTTCTATCTGCTGTTCCCCGTCCTGGTCGGACTGTGCCTGTTGGCGGCCGACGGCAGACGGAAGGTTCTTGTGTGGGTGCTCGGCCTCGCGTCAATGGGGTCGGTGCTGCTGAGCTGGAGACTGGGCCAGGACCGGCCCGACCGCGCCTACTTCGGGACTGACACCAGGCTGTTTGAGCTGCTCGCTGGAGCACTCCTGGCGTGTGGAACGTTGTATCGAATGCAGTTCAACTCGGTGTGGGCGCGCCGGGCGATGACCGCCCTCGGAGCGGTTGGGCTTGTGTCGCTGCTGTGGATGACCAACCAGGGGTCCTTGAGTAGCACCTGGCTTCATCCATGGGGGTTCCTCCTCGTCACAGCCTCCTCCACAGCGCTGATTGCCTCCTGCCTGCAGCCAGGTCCTGTTGGGAGCGTGTTGTCTTGGGGGCCGCTCCGACTCGTGGGCACATATAGCTACGGCTTGTATCTGTACCACTGGCCAATCTTTCTGTGGCTCACTCCAAAGCGCCTTGGTCTCTCGCTGTATCCAACGATCCTTGTGCAGCTTGGGGTAACAACGGCAGCCGCGGTGGCCTCGTATCATTTTCTGGAGCACCCAATTCGAACGCGCACCTGGCTTAAGGGCCGGACGCCGCTTGTACTGTCGCCTGCTACCGGCCTTGCGGTGTTTGTTGCGACTGTCCTGATCACCTCTGCGGTTCCCACACCGGTAGATCGCTTGGCGACTGCCGCAGAGGCCGCAGCCTCCAATCCAGAGGAGGCTCGCCCAATCGCCGAGGAGATCGAACCTCCTCAACGTCTGCTAGTTGTGGGCGATGAGACGGCGATTCCACTCGTTGAAGCTCTCACCACGACCGCTACCCGCACCAAGTCCAATGTTGTGATCACCTCAAGTGTGATACCAAACTGCGGAACCACGGTAGGCGGCACCACCTACCTCGTCGGTGTGGCTCAAACGCCCGACCCTTCCTGTGCAACGGCACTGAACACCTGGAAGACCGCTGTCGCAACCGATCATCCAGATGTGATCCTCGTCGCCGCAGGGCGTCACGATCTTGTTGACCGGAAGATGTGGGTGGAAGACCCAATCCGGTCCTTCCCTGATCCAGCCCTGGTGGAGTTCGTGGGCGCCGAGGCTTCGCAAACTGTCGAGGCCCTTGCCGCGGATGGTGCGACGGTGACCTGGTTGCCAGTGCTACCAGCGGCTCCATCCACGGACCCAAATCAGGTGCCACTGCCATGGAGCCTGGAAGATCGAGTGCTGTCGTTCAATCTCCTCCTCACTCAACTGGTCGAATCTCAGTCGGCCATGAAGCCACTCGATGTCGCACAGTTTGTGTCGACGTGGAGCGGCGGTGAGCAGGATCCAACCTATCGGACTCCATCAGGCGAGCTCACGACGCTTGGCGCAGAGTCAGTGGCCACCTGGTTCCTGAACACTGCGAACGAGTGGCGTCGTCAGCCGCTTCCGGCGCCCTCAGCACCCACAGCGGTTCCGGGTGTACCGGCCGATCTTGCGCCACCCCCGCCCCCTGAGCCCCGGAGCCTTCCCGCAGATGGCGAATCAACACGAATCCTGGTAGTCGGCGATTCCGTTGCCTTCGGATATGGCTTCTCCCTGCAGGACTGGGCTGAGAGCCAGCGGCGAGTGCAGGTGGCAAATGCGGGCCAATTCAATTGCCCAATAGCCCGCGGTGGCACCTACCGGTTTGAAAATCAGGTCCAGGAGTTCCCACTCCGTTGCGATTGGTCAACCCTGATCCCCGGCTGGCTGAACGAGACTCGACCTCACCTGGTCGTGCTCTCAAACGGCATCTGGGATGTGGTGGACAGAATCCTTCCTGGGCAGAAGAAGTGGAGCCATCTCGGTGAGCCAGACGTGGATGACTACCTGCTTCGTGAAGCCCTCGCGCAGATCGACCTTTTGGCCTCTGATGGCGCCAAGGTCATTCTTCTTACCCAGCACCACATGGAGATCGGCACCAACAAAGGCTTCGTTGGTTTGCCGGAGTCACAGCCTGAGCGGATTGATCGCTATAACCAGATTCTTGGATCGCTTCACGAACTGCGACCTGATACCACCGCAGTGATTGACGTGGCTGGGTGGGTGGCCTCGCAACCTGGTGGCGAGCTGGACGCCGAGAAGCTCAAGGATGGGCTTCACTATTTCGACGAGTACTACGCAGTCATTGCTGACTGGTTGGGACCCGAGGTTCTCGCCCAGCTTCAAGCTCCTGCTGGATAGATCCGAGCTAGCCGCGCAGGCGGGGAGCGTCACTCGGAATGATCGGTGCGTCTCGTCCCGTCCCGCTGCGCGGAGTCAAGGAGGAGGAACCCTTTTCCTCGTGATACTCCTCCTCAACGTTGACTTCCCAAATCGCATGGGTGGCGCCGTTGACGATGTTGTCCACCGTCAGCATTGCAGTGAACATCGAGTGGTCCTGGTTGTTGTACTTGTGCATTCCGTTGCGTCCAACCGGCCACACGTTTGAGGCGTGCTCGGCCAGCCAGCCGCGAAGCACATCCACGTTGTCCTTGTAGGTCTCGTCATAGGTCGGGTACGCCTTTGGCATACGTACGACGAATCCTTCGGCCACATCGCTCGCCTTCGCAAGCCCGAGTGTCTCGAGCTCGCGTTTGCCGAGCTCAATGAGATCCTCATCGCTCGAATTCCACATGCTGTCGCCTTCAAAGACGAAGTACTCCAAGCCAAGGCAGGTCGACCCCTCCTTTACGAGGTAGGGCGACCAGGAGGCGAAGTTTTGAATGCGACCCACGGTGACGTCGGGGGAGTGAATGTAGATCCAGTTGTCGTCGAAACTCACGTTATCGGGAACCGTGAGCGCAACCGTGAGGAAGTCGCGGAACTGGAGCCCGTCTGCTGCTGCGAGCACATCGGGAGGGATCGGCGGGTCCATTGCTTTCAAGAGCTGCGGCATCGGCATGGAGGAAATGACGTGCTCAGCTGGGAACTCGGTCGGCGCGCCTTCCACGTTTGCAGTCACGGAATGGACCCGACCATCTTCGTGGGTGAGCTTGATCACCGGCGACTCCATCAACACATC
>DORQ01000236.1 GCA_003514205.1 Acidimicrobiaceae bacterium | reverse complement strand
GATTCCGGGCCGATCACTTCCAACACGGTCCCAACAACCACGTTCGGCTGAGGGTCGCTCACATCGCTCCGCTTCCCCGACGTTTCGATGGTGCGTCCCTCAGCCGAACGTATTGGTAACACGAGACAAGCCGAGAAGGCAACAAGTACATCGAAATGATTTCAAGACCAGGCCGGAACCATCCACCGTGGGCTATCCCCGGAAGGCACTGCCGTAGCCCAACCGCATCGCCGTTCGAAAACACGCCTCCGTTGTCACATACGCAGTGCCCAACAGTCGGTCGCACTCCGCTTCGGTTACTTCAGCGTTGTTGATCTGGCCAACGAGATACACAGCGTCTTCCAAGCCAATGGCGAAATGGAGTCCAAACAGCGACATTGATTTCCGAAGCAAGTACTCATAGAGCCCCGCAGCGTTCTCCAACGGTGCGGGCATGAAGTAGGTCTCGACGTGAAGTGTCCGCTGGCGAAGCGCAAACCACACGGAGAACACCGACTTCTCCTCTCCGATGACTCGGACGAACCATCGAGGATCGGAGTCAGGAACCAACTCGACTGCATCAACGATGGGGTTGCTGCGCTGAGCCTGGGCCCACGTGTTAATCAGGCTCCGAAGCGATTCAAGTTCCTCCGGCGAACTTGGGCCACAAGTACCTGTCTCGGGGTCCAGATCGTGATGGCCCATCTACAGTGCCCCACATGCCGTGAGCTGACGACTGGCAGCAAGATCAGCGTACGCCCGGCGGAGCCGACCAGCTGTGGCCGACCAACCGAACCCGCCAGCAAGGCCAAGGGACCGCTGAGACATGGCCGCATGAAGGCCCGGGTTCCCGAGAATCTCATCGATGGCCACTGCCCAATCTGCGGGCTCCCTGGAACCGATCAGGCGGCCCGAGCGGCGGTTCTCGACCAGCGACAGGAGGCCTCCAACAGCTGAAGCAACAACTGGGGTTCCGCACGCTGCTGCTTCAAGAGCGACCAAGCCAAAGGATTCCGAACGACTTGGAACTAGACACACATCTGCAGCCCGGTAGAAGGTGGAGAGAAGTTCATGTGGTTGAGGGTCCACCCAATGCACCCGATCGGTCACCCCGAGATGGGCAACGAGTTTCTGAACCCGTTCGAGTTCGGAGGCGCCCTCCACCCCGCTCGCCCCTCCAACAACGACAAGCTGCGCCGTCGGATCCGCAAGCTGCGCTAACGCTTTGACCGCGAGATCCAGGCCCTTGAGCGGTTGAATCCTGCCGACAAACAACAACACAGGACCTGCGCCCAGCGAACGCCCGAGGGCTCGCCTCGCTCCCGCTTGGCTTCCCGGAGAGAAGAACGCCCTATCTACGCCTGGCGGAATGATCTCAATTCGAGCCGGGTCGGCACCGTAGAGCCGCACGAGTTGGTCTGACTCTACTGCTGTTGATGCGCACAGGAGGTCGCTACAGGCAATCACACCTCGTTCCGCTTCCACGCGTTCAACCGGTTCGTGGTCGCCTCCAAGTGCCTTGACGCGACCAAGGGTATGGAAGGTACTGACAAGCGGGAGCCCAAGTTGATGCTTCAGAGTGTGCCCAGCAACGGCACTCAGCCAATAGTTCGCGTGAAGCACCTCAGCTGTGTCATTGCGAGCAATGTCATCGCCAACCCACTCAGCGAACTCGCCAACAATGCCCGGAAGGTCTTCCTTTTCCAGATCAAAGGCACCGCAGGGCACATGAATCACTTCAAAAAGCGGCTCCACGGTCACCCGCTGTGGGAGCCCCTTCGTCCAGGCTCGAACGTAGACACTCGTCGGCACCCCAGCCTGAGCCAGCGCTCCCGCCAACTCGCGAACGTAGACGTTCATTCCACCGCTATCGCCCTCCCCCGGCTGGGCGAGGGGTGAGGTGTGCAAGGAGAGCATCGCCACTGAGGTCATCGCAGACAACAACCCCATTCATCTCGATTCGATTCCCACATGGACGCAAACACTCACACTGAAGAGCAGCGTTGACCAAACCCGACAACCGGGGGAACGGTCAATCTCGCTCTAGTTCGTGGAAGGGGGTTCCTGGCGGAACGACTCGTAGATGCGGATCAGCGTCTTCTTTTGCTCTTCGTTCAAGAATCGATCACGGCGAATTTCAGCAACAAGGTCGGCCTCGCCGTTTGGCTCGTCAAGAATGCCTGCCCGCACATACAGCGTTTCTGAGGAGATCTCCAGGGCTCTTGCAATTTGCTGAAGGATCTCTGCAGAAGGTTTCCTGAGCCCACGCTCAATCTGGCTCAAGTAGGGGTTCGACACCCCAGCAAGTTCGCTCAGCTTCCGCAGCGACATCTGTCCGACGCTTCGTTGTTCGCGGATGAACTCCCCGAGATCACGCCAACGCCGGTCTATCTCCTCCTTCATACCTTCAAGGGGTACGCGACTGTCGGAGCCCTGTGATTCACCCATTCGAAATCCTCGTTCCAATCTGTCTACGCAAGGAGTTCATCCACTGTGACAACGCCGGTGCGGTACCTCGTAATGATCTCATCTTGCACCTCATCGATGACGCGATGCACCTCGTGGCGAGTTCGAGAAATTGCCTGCTCGAATGCAGAGGTCCGTTCGGCCGCCTCAACGAGCACCGTTCTCTCAACAGAGTTGAACTCCACCAGTAACGATGGGGCGATGAATTCATCGAGCTTCGCCACAATCTGATCAGCGAAATCAGGGATCTCTACCTCACGAACCGGACGGGGGATCGACTGAGTCCGGCTCTGACCAGCGAGTGCGCCAGAGAGCTCCGCCACGAGTGGCGATGCTGTGCCGGTGCCTCCGCTGATGTGGGCGGCAACAGCCGACAGGAGGATGTCAAGGCGTCCCTGCGCCATGCGCCGACCGTAGGAGAGACCGACCTCGATCGCGCTCAAGCGGTCGCGAAGAGCTCGAAGCTCGTCCATCGGGCGCTCAGACAGCGCGCGCAAGTCATTTGAATCAAGAAGTTCGTCGAGTTCGGCAATCACGATGTTGGGCTCCTGTTGGCCTTCAGGCTCGTACATGGCTTCCTTCCCATCGGCAGGTCCGAACAAAAGCTGAGGTCATGGGTATCCAATCAACACAAGCGCTATCCACAACGCCGGTGCGGCGAGCAGCCAGGAATCGAGGCGCCGGAGCCCGGGAGCCTTCGCAGTTGCAACTGGAAGCATCCACGAGCCCAGCAGGGTGCCGAGTGGGCACAACACCGCCATCAAGATTCCCACAATCCATACGTGTGAGTCCTCAACCAGTGGAGGAGGGTTGATCGCTGACATCGATGCAGTAACGGTGAGCACGCCAACTGAACCGGCAAGTGGCCCAATGATCCGGCTTTGGTAGCCGGATCCGCAGAGGTAGTCACCAGCATCAAAAACGCACACCACGGAGAGCAGAAAGAGGAAAGCCATCGAATCGATCCGATACACCTGGATGGCTGAGACACCGGCGAGTGCTAACGGGACCGAGCTTCGAAGCGTGGCTGACGCGGCCGGGAGATTTCCCTGCAAGGCCTCGGGAGTCAACACCAGTGCGTTCGGCGCCACTGCCGCGCCGAATACGACTGCCAACAGTGCAAGGAGTACGAGCGCCACGCCAGCGGTTCGATTTCCGAAATAGGCACTGGCAATCACCAGACCCGTACCGGCCGAGGCAATCAGTTGCTGAACGGGCGCCTTTCGAGATCTCCACGTGCCCGCAACTTGAAGCGACCCGACGCTGGCCACGACGACCAACGTGAGCACCAACAACGAAATGTTGGAGGCAAACGCGACAAACAGCAGAGCGAACCAGACGATGCCAAACCGCATCCGTGGACCATCAAGCTCGTGCTGATAGGCATAGCGGCTCAGATCGAGCACCGGAGGAATCTGCACCTCAATTCCCTCCTGAGACCGGCGGGCACACCGCTACTTCGTCGTCATCAGTCAAGGGAAAATCCTCAGCGACGGATTCTCCGTTCACCCAGATCGTGCAATACGGCAGCGTGGCAGCGAAGGATGGGCCGAATTCGGCGGAGGCTGCTTCAAGCACCGCAACTGGCGTGTCCCCCGCAATAACAGCACGGCCAGTGCCCGCGGCCACACGAGCTTGCGCGAAAAGTCGGAGAACTGGCACGGAATGAGCGTAGTCGGACACGCAGACCTAAGTTTTGTGCTCGTGACTCGAATTTTCCTCCTCCGACACGGCCAGTCCGAATGGAACGCGCTTGGCCGATGGCAAGGCCAAGCCAACCCGCCGCTGACTGAACTTGGCAGGCTTCAAGCCCTTCATGGGGCAAGCCGGATCGGTTCTGTTGATGCCATTGCGTGCTCAACACTTGAGCGGGCTCAAGTGACTGCCTCAATCATCTCCCAACAGCTCGGCATCGGGCCGGTGATTGAGTTTCCGCAACTGGTCGAGCGTTCTGCTGGCGAGTGGGAGGGGCTCACCCGCCCCGAAATTGAGGATCAATACCCCGGATTTCTGTCTGAACACCGTCGCCCTCCTGGCTGGGAATCAGACGAACATCTGGTGGAGCGAGCCAGCGCGGCGATCACTGCACTCGCCATGAGTATCGATGGCGACATTGTGGCAGTCACTCACGGCGGGCTCATCTACGCCATCGAGAAGCATCTAGGCGCACCATTCGCGACGATTGCCAACCTTGGTGGCCGCTGGGTGGAGGTGGTCGAAGATCGATGGACGCTTGGCGAGCGACTGAATCTGTTGGAGGGCGCTGAAATCACCGTGCCCGAACAGATCTAGTCGTGCCCGAACAGATCTAGTCGTTCTGGGCGAACGGGGCGACGATCTCAAAGCGATCTGAGGCAGTCAGATTCCTGATGGCGACGGCCGCATCCTCACCGGTCACTGGGGACTCGGCGATCTGCTCCACGGCTGCCAGCGCATCGGCCGCTGCAGCGAAATCGGCCTCGAGTCGTTCGAGCTTCGCCTCATCAACGGCTGGGGGTTGAGTGCCCGTGGCGACAATCGAGTCCGAGTCTGTATGTAGGTACTCCATTGCCCCGACTCTATTCGAGCTGGCTGATCCGGGCCGACCGATTCGAGCCGCCAGATCCAAACTGACGAACGACTGACGCCGCTGAGCTGTCGTTTTCGGTTTGTGCAGCGCGCGTGAGCAAGACTTCGAATGTGCTCGGCTCAAGCTTCACGAACCAGATCGGAACAATGGCCGGATTCTTCGTGATCGGACTTATCATCATCGCCCCATATGCCTGGGTGACCATCCGCAGAATCAGCCGTGAACGTGACGTTGAATCTGCCGCTGAATCCATCGCGGATCACGACCTGACTGTCAGAGCGGCCGATCCCGACCGTGATCCGCTCTCGATCGCCTTGGATCAGATTCAGGACTTTGCGGGCCACGACGACGCCGACACACTCAGTCACGAGATCACCCTTGCCACACCTATCATCGCTCAAGGAATCGAGTTGGGTGCGCCACTCGCCGCGCAGCTGCTCGGCGACACCGCCAACCAGTTTGGACTTCGGTGCGACACTGCCATCGGCCCCGACGGCAGCCTGGTGGTGGTTGTTACCAAGCCCACCACATAACCCCCGACCCTGAGCAAGTTCTGCCGGCGGGTAGTCGCCAATCGGCTCGACGAGCGGCCCGATGCGTAGTAGACCATATCCGCCCCTGTGGCGCAGCCTGGTTAGCGCAGTGGACTTTTAATCCATTGGTCGTGGGTTCGAATCCCACCGGGGGCACTGCCCGAAACCCTTGCAATTGCAAGGGTTTCTGCTTTTGTCGGGCTTGAATTCACCGTCTTCGAGCGCCCGGCGCATGACCATGTTCATTCTCCCCCCATACTTGTAGCCATGGGAGTCGAATCAGCGCAGAACGCCAAAGGGCGTGAACTCGACCCAACCATCACCTTCCCAGCAGAGCTACCCATCACCGCACGTGTCGAGGAGATCGCCCAGGCGCTGCTGGCCAATCAGGTGATCGTGGTTGCCGGCGAGACCGGTTCAGGTAAGAGCACCCAACTCCCCAAAATCGCACTCGCCGCGGGGCTCACCAACACTGGTCGCGTCGCTCATACCCAGCCACGGAGAATCGCTGCCCGCGCCGTGGCTGAGCGAGTAGCTGAAGAACTTGGAACGACCATCGGCGACAAGGTCGGTTTCGCTATTCGCTTCCACGACCAGGTCGGGCCGAATACCCAGATCAAAGTGATGACCGATGGGCTTCTCGTCGCTCAATTGCAGCGCGACAAACTCCTCAAGGAATACAGCGTCATCATCGTCGATGAAGCCCACGAACGAAGCCTCAATATCGACGTGTTGCTTGGGTATCTCAAACAACTTCTGCCCAAGCGTCCCGACCTTCGAGTCATCATTACGTCAGCCACGATCGACACCGCGCGGTTCGCCGAGCATTTCGACGACGCCCCCGTGATTGAGGTGTCAGGCAGGACCTATCCGGTGACCATTCGCTATGACGAACCCGAGGATGGAGTAGATCAGGCGACGGCGATCTGCGAGGCCGCCGAAACCTTGCTGGAAGAAACCACCGGGGACATCCTGGTGTTCTGTTCTGGCGAACGCGAGATCCGTGATGCCGAGGAGGCGCTCAGCGACTACTTCGCCACTCAAAATCTTCGCGGCGTTGGCCCGGAGATTCTCCCGCTGTTCGGTCGACTCAGCTCCGCCGACCAGCATCGGGTCTTTCAACGCAGCAAACGCCGCCGAATCGTGCTCGCCACCAATGTCGCCGAGACCTCCATCACCGTGCCGAAGATCGGTTCAGTGATTGACCCGGGTGTCGCCAGGATCTCGCGATTCTCAAAGCGCTCGAAGGTACAACGACTGCCCATCGAGAAGATCTCCCAGGCCTCGGCAAACCAACGGTCGGGTCGATGCGGTCGAATCGGGCCCGGCATCTGTATTCGCCTCTACAGCGAGGCTGACTTCGAATCGCGGGAGGAATTCACCGATCCTGAGATTCGACGCACCAACCTCGCGTCGGTGATCTTGTTGCTGGCCTCCCAGAACCTGGGACATATCGAAGACTTCCCATTTCTCGACCCCCCTGACCAGCGCAGTATCCGGGCTTCGATTGCATTGTTGGAAGAGCTCGGCGCTGTGGAGCCCGAGGAAGCTGGAACCACGCGGTGGCTCACAAAGGTCGGAAGACGCCTGGCTCGCATCCCCACCGACCCGCGTCTCGCAAGAATGCTGATTGAGGCCGACCGCTGTGGCGCGCTCAACGAGGTATTGATCATCGCCGCGGCGCTGTCCATCCAGGACCCCCGCGAATTCCCTGCGGCACATCTCGGCGAGGCCCAGGCCAGCCACAACCGGTTCCGCCACGAACACAGTGACTTTCTGACGCTGCTCAACCTGTGGAACTACCTCAGCGAGGAACGAACACAGCGCTCGGGCTCTCAGTTTCGCAAGATGTGTACTGCTGAGTTCCTGCACTACCTGCGGATTCGGGAATGGCAAGACCTCGTCTCACAGCTTCGACGGACGCTGCGCGACCTCAAGATGACTGCCCCCGACTCAGCGCCAACCGAGGACGCGATCCACCAAGCGTTGCTCGCTGGTTTGCTCGGCCACATCGGCCGACGAGAACCAGACCACCGATCGAAGGCAAAGGGCGAACGCCCACAGCAAGGTCGATACCAGGGCACTCGTGGCACCACCTTTCGCATCGGCAGAACCTCTGCGCTGTCCAAGGCCACCCGGCAGTGGGTCATGGCTGCGGAACTCGTGGAAACCGATCAAATTTGGGCTCGGGTTGCAGCTCCCATCCAGCCGCACTGGATCGAGCCACTCGCACAGCATTTGTTGCGGTTTTCCTATGGCGAACCAACCTGGGACGAATCGCGGGGCCTGGCGATGGTCTCCGAACGAGTCACGCTTCTCGGGCTCACCATCCACGAAGGGCGAAATGTGCCCTATCGACGGGTCGACCGCCCCGACGCCCGACTCTTTTTCATCGAAATGGCCCTCCTCGAGCGGGCTTGGGATCGCGACTACGAGTTCCTCGACAACAACGCTGCTCAGGTCGCTGCGGTTGAGGCACTCATCGCCCGAGAGCGCCAAGGCGTTGATCTCGACACTCGCGAGCGGATGGCTGACTTCTACCGCGGTCGACTGCCTGAGTCGGTCACCTCAACTTCGGAGTTTGACCGCTGGTGGACCAAAGCCCGCCGCGATCAGCCCGGCCTGCTCTCCATCACTACCGCGGAACTCACGCAGGGGATCGATCTCGACCCCGACGAGGACGCCTTCCCGACCAGCCTCAATTCCTCCGGGGCAGAGTGGGAGATCGAGTACCGCTTCGACCCCTCCCACCCCTTTGACGGCGCGATGTTGAAGGTTCCGATTGGGCAGCTGAACTTGTTGCGCAGCGCGGATCTCGTGGGGCTCGTTCCAGGCCATCGCGAAGCCCTCCTCGAGGCGCTGGTCCGTTCTTTGCCAAAGAGCACCCGCCGAGCACTCGGCCCAGCACCTCAGGTCGCCCAACTCGCCATGGAAGCCCTTCCCACCGACAACGCCGACCTGCTCTCTGCCGCCCGAGAAGCACTGGCGAGAATCGCTGCAGTGCCAATCAGCATTGATGAGTTCGACCTCTCCAAGATTCCACCGCATCTCGTGCCCACTATCTGTGTGCTCAACGACAACGGTGAACCGCTGGCAGTAGGTAAAGACCTCACGGATCTTCGATCACAACTCGATCGTCATCTTCGTGAAGCCGTGGCCGACGCTCATGGCGGCCAGAAACACATCCATGGGATGACCACGCCCACCTTTGGAGAGCTGAAGCGCTCAATCACCATCGAGCGCAACGGCCTGAACGTTGTTGGGTATCCCTGTCTGGTGGATGAGGAAACCGGGGTTGGGGTGATGCTCGCCACCTCGGCAGAGGAGCAACTCGAAAACGGCTGGGCAGGCACTCGCCGGTTCCTCATGATGGCAAGCAGCTCGTTACGCCGAGACCTCCGTCGTCGCCTCACCAACGCCCAACAACTGCAGCTCGCCGCTTCGCCATGGGGCTCAGACGTGGCGTTCATTTCTGACCTGTTCGAATCAGCCTGTGACCTGCTCATTGGGGAGCGAGGCGGGCCAGTGTTCTCACAGAAGGAGATGAGCGACCTCAATCGATCGGGCTGTGCCGCGCTCGGTGAGCTCACCGCTGGCCGACTTCCCGTCGCTCTCGGCGTGGTTGGCGCTGCTGATGCGATTGGCAAGGACCTCCGCGCCCGGACTGCGGCGGCCCTTCGCCCATCGTTGGCCGACATCGCAGATCAGGCGAATCGGCTGTTGTATCGAGGATGCCTCACTGGTGCTGGGTGGGATCGCCACGAGGATCTGTTTCGCTACGCCGTTGGGATGGAGCATCGCCTTGCAACCCTCGCAAGTCGAGTTGACCGCGATCGCGATCTCACCAAGCGCTGCCAGGTTTTGGATCTCGACATCGACCGGCTCGCGGCCCGTGGAGCCGAGACTGCTGTCATTGAGGACCTCACCTGGCAGATGGAAGAGCTTCGCCTCAGCCTATTTGCACAAACCGTTGGGGCCCGCTCAAAGGTGAGCGAAGCAAAGATTCGAGCAGCTATAGCGGCCCAACAAACAATTGGGTAGCCCAGACCAGCAGAACCAGTCGAGGAATTCTGTGGCTTCCGAATTTCGGCAATAGTGGGAACCATGCAGCGGCCCCTCATTCTGATCCCACCCTCTGAGGGCAAGGCGAGCGGAGGCACCGGGCTCTCGCTCACCGAGATGGGCACCTACTCCTCATCAGGAACCAATGTTGCTTCACATACTGCAGGAATGCACTCCGATCACATTGATCTCAGCGCACAGCGCGCCAAAGTGATCAAGGCATACCTGGCCTACGTGAACCGGGCTCGACCGACGCCGAAATTCACCCAGTTCTTTGGCCTCAAAGATGAAGCCCTCAACGCTGCACTCCTCGCGAACCGTGAGATCCTCACCTCCCCCACACTGGCGGCCCTGGATCGGTACACCGGCGTTTTGTACCAAGAACTAGACGCTTCAACCTTGAGCGCCGCTGCACGGAAAACGGCGGCCAAACAGCTGGTGATCTTCTCAGGACTCTGGGGGATTCTGTCCCCGGACGAGCTGATTCCGAATTACAAGCTGAAGATGGGTTCGAGCTTGGCGAAGCTCGGCAAACTCTCGACCTGGTGGCGCCCTCACATCGAGGCCGCACTGGTGGAGCGAACCAATGGCCAGGTGGTATGGGATCTCCTGCCGAACGAGCACGCTGCTGCATGGCAACCCAAGCAGACCACAGCTCTCCGAATCCGGGTGAAGTTCCTCGACGAGGTTGCTTCGGGCTCCTCTACCAAGCTGGTTGCAGTGGCGCATTGGAACAAGCTCCTCAAGGGTTCCCTGGTCCGCCACCTTCTCAGCCATCCGTGCGTGGAACCAGCGGAGCTGTCGGCGTTCAAACATCCGCGTGGCTATCTGTATGAGCCCTCTCTCACGACCGAGACTGGCAACCTCATCGAGGTCAATCTGGTGGCGCCACTCCAGCGATAGCCGTGCCGCCAGATCAGTCGCCGCGGTCACTACGATCGTCGACCTATGGGAACAGTACGACGCGGTGGAATTTTGAGCGAAGCGATCGACCTGAACGGTCCGCCGAAGCGACGCCCCGCGTATCCGTCCATCCCGGCGACGATCGGCATGGACATCACGCACCAGGCCACAGGCACGATCGGGCGCATCATTGCTTGGTCCGATGCCGCAGTCACGTTGCGTGACGACAGCGGCCAGGACCGCCAGTTCAGAAACATGGCTGGATCATTCCTGCACAATGGCGCTCCGTGCACGTTGGTTCGACCCGCTCCTCTCCCCGCCGAAGCTCGCCGCCTTACTGCCTCAGGCTCAATCGCACTCGATAACGCCCCGGCGAAAATGGCTCGGGCAAGCCGGCTCCTCGTTGAGGGCATTCATGATGCGGAACTCATTGAGAAGGTGTGGGGCGACGACCTGCGAAGCGAAGGAATCGTGGTCGTGCCAATGGACGGCGCAGACGATCTTGCAACCATCGTCTCGGAATTTGGGCCCCGACCAGGCAGACGGCTCGGGGTGTTGCTCGACCACCTTGTTGATCACACCAAGGAATCCCGGATCGCCGCAGCAGTGAACCACCCCGATGTGCTCATCCGAGGCCACAAGTTCATCGATATCTGGGCAGCGATCGATCCGAAACTGGCGGGACTATCAGCCTGGCCAGAGGTGCCCCGGTCGATCCCCTGGAAAGAAGGGATCTGCGCAGCCGTAGGTGTGGAGGAATCATGGAAGTTCTGGAAGCAACTGCTCGCTTCCACCACGAGTTTTCGAGATCTCCACCCCTCCCTTGTTGGAGCCGTGGAGGAACTGATCGACTTCGTCACCGCTCCGTCGATGCAGTGACGAAGGAGCCCGGCACGCGATGAGCGACGAGGGAGAGTCGCATTGCTCCTCGCCTCGCGCGCTACTCGCCGGGAAGCTCGTCCCGTGAGGTCGGCCCGAGCGCAAGTTCCCTGAGTGCGGAAAGGCGCTGTTGTTCAGCTGCCTCGAATCGCTTTTCCCAGTGAGGATCACCGAACTTTGAGCGCAGACCCCACAGCGCGGACAACCCACACAACAAGCCAACAACTCCTCCAAAAGCCCACGGCGTCGGGTCAGCCATGTCGCGCCACAACAGCGTGAGCATGAGGCCACAGGCGATCCCGCAAGGTACCGACAGCACAGCTTGGCGACGCGGCTCATAGCCCCATCCGCGGTTGTGTTCGCCCACCCATTCGATGACAGTAGGAAGCACAAGAACTGCTGAGATCACGAGCGCCACCACCGAGCCTGAGCCATCCAATGCTGGCCATGCCGCGATCGAGGCAATGACCGCTGTGGCCACTGCGGTCGGATACAGAACCGCGCAGCGTCGACACACAACAAGCTGACCGCGATGAATGCAGCGAACATGCTGATCGGGCCAATGATGGCTCAGCCACATTGGGGAAGTTCCAGAACTCATCGGCTACCTATCGGCACGAACTCGTTCTCGATCAAGGTCCGATGATCTTCGACCTTCTGGAGTCGACGGGGCCAGCGAGTGTGCTTGGACTATCGCTTCCCGTCTCGTGTTTCATGCTCGGCGCTCGGCGCTCAGCGCTCGGGACAAATTGCTAGCTCAGCACCCGATCGTAGAGGGCCTCGTAGGCCGCGACGTTCTTGGTGCTCGAGAAACGTTCGAGGGCTCTGGCAAGGCCGGCCTCAGCCATCGTCGAGCGAGCCTTGTCATCGGCAAGCAGTTCGGAGATCGCAGCAGCAAGACCCGCTGGATCCTCGGGTGCAACCACTCGACCAGAGACACCGTCCTCGACCACTTCTCGAACGCTGCCCACGTCTGTAGAAATCACGGCAATGCCCGCGTGCATTGCCTCAATGAGCGACATTGGCATGCCCTCAAGTCGGGATGGCAACACAAAGAGGTCGTAGCTCTCGAGCCGAGCACGGGCATCCTCGCACCAGCCGAGCAGCGTCACTCGGTCCTCAATGCCGAGCTCGGAAATGAGCGCCTCAAGTGCTGCGCGTTCGGGACCATCGCCGATGATGTCCAGCGCAACCGTGTCAGCCAGAGCCACCGCACGCAACAACACGTCAAGACCTTTCACCGGATCGAATCGAGAGACGGCAACGACACGCGCGCCTGACACAACGGCCACCTCTGCTTCTGTACCGCGAACGTGTGGCAGCACTGGCACCGCATTCGGGATCACTTCCACTGATCCAGAAGCAGCACCGATATCAGCCTCCACGAGACGAGCGGCGCGATCACCAACAGCCACATGCGCTGCAAATCGCTTGGCGGCTCCCGCCTTCAGTTTTCGCGAGAGCTCCGACCGCACACCCATGGGTGAGTTCTCGACCGCGATGATGTTCGCGCCGCGGATTGTCTGGGCAACCAGGATTGCCCACTGACACGAGGACCCTTCGGCCAGGTTGAAGTGGAACAGATCGGGGTTGACGCGTCTGAAGGCGGCTCGATGCGCCGACATTGCGGCAACGTCGGTTCGCGAGGTCAATGCAGGCAGGACAATCTGGTTCGCCGAGGGTCGCACACGACCCAACTCATTCACCACATGGTCATCGATGCCAACAATGGTCACTTCGAACCGCTCGTCAAGCTCCCTCAGCAAGTTCTTCGCTACTGATTCGGCGCCACCGATCTGAGTGGAGTCGGTATAGAACAGCACCGTCGTGGCAGGACCAGGAGCCGCGCCCGAGGCTGCCGAAGCCCGAGCCCCCCTGAGCGACTGCAACTGTCGCCGGGCATCGGCCGCCGCGATCAACGCCACGGCAGCTGGGCCCACACCCTTACGCAAATGAACCACCCCGCGTGAGGCATTGGCCCAAT
>DORQ01000070.1:7463-17402 GCA_003514205.1 Acidimicrobiaceae bacterium | reverse complement strand
GCCCGACCTGAGCCCGACCTGAGCTAGGTGAGCCGTCTGAACCACCAGAGCGACAGGGCTGAGGCGCACATGAGCCCAGCGATCCCAACTGCGATGAATTTCCACGTGATCTCGACAAGCTCGAGGTCGTAGCCGATCTTGCCGCCAAGCTCCGCGTAGGCCTGGTTGAGGTCATTCGCCGATTCGGCCTGAAAGGATTGTCCTCCAGTAGCCTCGGCCAGCTGCTTGAGCGACTCGGTATCGACGGGCACGGGGACTCGCGTGAGCACCCCTGATCCGTCAACGTCGGCCTCCACAAAGCCGTCCTCGGTGCCGTAGGCGATCGTCCACACCGGGACTCCTGCCTTCTTCGCGGCCGGGATCGAGTCGAGGGTCTCCATCCCCATCGTGGTCTTGCCGTCGGAAAGGAGAACGATGACGCCTTTGGGGCTCTCACCCGACGAGTCCTTGCCAACAGATTCGATCGAATCGAGGCTGGTCTGCACAGCGTCTCCGATCGCGGTTCCCTGATCGAGGCGTAGGCTCTTGATAGCGCGTTCCACCTCGCCATGCTCGTCGGTAGGCGGAACGACGACGGCTGCCGACCCACTGAACTTGACCAGACCAACCTGTATTCCCCGGGGAATGCTGCGAACAAAGGCCGTTGCTGCCACTTTTGCAGACTCGATGCGGCTCGGTTTCACATCGAGCGCCTCCATGGACAGCGAGGTGTCGATCGCGAGAATGATCGTGGAGCGTTCCTTCGCTACCTCTTCGGTGTTCTGGGGCTGCGCCAAGCCAATCACGAGGGGCACCAACGCAGTGAGGTGAAGGCCAGCCACCAGGTGGCGCTTCCAGGCTCCGCTGGTCGGCGCCACTTTGTCGAGGAGGCCCAGATTGCTGAATCGAACGGCGGTGCCTGAGCGAAAGAACTGCGCTGCAATGTACAGGCCGGCGAGACCGGCAACGGCCAGGAGCCACCAGAGCCTGCCGGGTGCGAGGAATTCAAGGTTCATGGTGTGCTCCGTACATTGCTTGATTGTCGTGATCGTCGTTTGGAGACAAATCGCGCCAGGGAAAGCAGCCAGTCTTCATCAGTTCGCAACCGAAGGTGTTGGGCTCCGGAGGCAAGAATTGTCGCGGCAACTGCCTCACGCTGTTCGGCCGCTGCCGCTGCATACGTGGTTCGGAGCTTCTTGCTGGTTGTGTCGACCTCTCGAACTCTTCCTGTCTCAGGGTCTACCAAGGTCAGAAGCCCCACATTGGGCAACTCCAGCTCTCTGGGATCGATGAGTTCAACGCACAGCACTTGATGGCCAAGCGCCAGCGCAGCGCAAGCGTTCTTCCACTCGGCTGGATCGTCGAGCCAGTCGGAAATGACAACCACGAGCCCCCTGCGTCGAGCCGCAACGGAGGCTCGACGCAGAAGCACCTCAGTGGTGACCGTCGGCGCAGAGCGGACTCGTGTGGGGGTGTCTTCGCGTTGGGTGCCTTGAATTCGACTGAGGATCGCCAGAATGTGTTTGCGGCCTTGCCGTGCGGGCAGGACCGACACGGTATCGTGCTCGCAGATGAGGGCACCGACACGGTTCCCGCCCCGGTTAGTGAGAAAGCCCACACCCGCTGCGGCAGCGAGGGCGAGCTCGCGTTTCTCCCAGGTATGGGTGCCAAAATCAAGACTCGCAGAGCGATCAACAACAATCCAGGTTTCCAGCTCGCGATCCGCGATCGACTCCCGAACATAGGGGTGTGTCGTCCTCGCTGTGACGTTCCAATCGATCCGTCTGACGTCGTCGCCGGGCTGGTACTGCCGCGCCTCACCCGGCTCGCTGCCGTGGCCCGGCACTAGCCCCTGATGCTCCCCATGGAGAATGCCGTCCAAGCGCTTCGTGATCTCCAACTCAAGGCGTCGGATCAACTCCACCGAGGTGCCGTCGAGACCAGGAACAACGTGGCGAACCGTCGGTGCAACTCCACCGAGACGACCTGGAGCACCTGGCGGGGCGTGAGGAGTCACGTCATCTACCAACTTGCCGCATCAGTGGACGTGCCGTAGTACGCGTCTGCAGGTCCGGTCGCAGTAGTTGGCTGCAACATTGGCGCTGGAACGGTGGCCAGAATTCTTGCCGTGACCTGCTCGGCAGAAATCTCGGCGGCGAGCGCCTCATAGGTCAACACGAGGCGGTGTCGCAGGATCTCTGGAGCGACATCGAAGATGTCTTGGGGAACCACGTAGTCGCGGCCTCGAAGTAGTGCCATTGCCCGGCCCGCCCTGACAAGGCCAATCGAGGCCCGGGGGCTTGCGCCAAACTCGATGAAGGGGAGCAGGTCAGCCATTCCGTAGTTTTCTGGAGTTCGGGTGGCGAGGACGAGATTGACGGCGTATTCAGTAACGCTGCGATCGCAGTAGGCGGTAGAGGCGATCTTCTGAAGTGCCTGGACTCCCTCAAGGCTCAGGACTTCCTTGGAAACTGGGGGAGTGACGCCCATTCGATTCACGATCTCGAACTCTTCATGGGGGGTGGGGTAGCCAAGCACCACCTTCATCAGGAAGCGATCCCGCTGGGCCTCAGGAAGGGGGTAGACGCCTTCGTTCTCAATCGGGTTCTGGGTTGCCAGAACCAGGAATGGGAGCGGGACGGGGTGAGTAATCCCGCCGATGGTCACCTGTCGTTCGGCCATTACTTCCAGCAGTGCGGATTGGACCTTGGCGGGAGCACGGTTGATTTCATCGGCCAGCACAAAGTTGGCAAAAACAGGTCCGAGCTCCACGTCGAAGGTCTCTGAGGACGTCCGATAGATCCTCGTGCCAACGATGTCGGCGGGAAGCAGGTCCGGGGTGAACTGAACCCTGCTGAAGCTTCCGCCGACACTCCGTGCCAGCGTCTCTACCATCAAGGTCTTCGCGAGGCCTGGAACGCTCTCCAAGAGGCAGTGGCCATTGGCCAACATGCTGACCAGAATTCTTTCCAACGCACGGTCCTGGCCGACGATGACTCGTTTCATCTCAAACAGCACCTGCTCGAGCGCGGCCGCAGCAGTCTCAGGAGTCGGAAGTGGTTGCTGGCTGTTTGGAGCGGCACTGTGCTGGCTGGCGGCGTGGTCCGCGTGCTCCGCGTCGGCGGTGACTTCCGCGTCGGGATGTTGTTCTGACATGTAGAGGCCTCGGGGTTGCGGATCGACGAATACTGACTGCACCGTAGATGGATTTGTTCAAAAGTAGTGGCATCGCACTGAGGCGATCCTCAGCGGAGTTGGTCCGGCCCGACCACGACCAGGGACATCTCCGCGACGAACGAATCGTACCGTGGGCGTTGTCGGGGTCCTTCGCTCCAGCGCCTACGATTTCGTCATGTCTCTTCTGGCCATTCTTCTTATTGTCGCAGGCGTCCTCGCAGCACTCGGTGTGGTTGCAGCTGTGGTCCTTGCATTTCGGAGGCAGACCCCTGCCATCGGTGGGCGGCTCGAGCCAATGGAGCCGCCTCGCTCCAAGGCACCCAAGGTTGAGCGCAACGACACCTCGTCAGACACGGCGCTTGTGGACACGGCGAGCGATATCGGCGAGGAGAGCGCTGAATCCGGTGCAGTCGGTGAGGTGCTCACCCCCGTTGCACCAAGTTTTCGGGATCGTCTTCGACGCGCACGCGGCACCTTCAGCGGAACCTTTGCATCAATCCGGGGACGGTCTGCCATCACGGAGGAGGTATGGGAGGATCTGGAAGAGGCGCTCATCCGCGCAGATGTAGGGATCGGGCCGGCAACTGAGCTCCTCACTGCTGTTCGGGCCCGCGTGAAGTCCGCAGGAATCACCTCGCCGTCTGAGCTTCTCGAGGAGGTTAAGTCGGAGATGATTACCCGTCTCGTTGCCCCAATCGACCTTCGTTTCTCAGCGGAATCGCCCACGATTTGGCTCATGGTTGGTGTCAACGGGGTTGGAAAGACCACGACGATTGGCAAGCTCGGTCATCGATTGGTAGGCGAGGGCAAGACCGTGGTGATGGCTGCCGGTGACACCTTTCGCGCTGCCGCCGCGGAGCAACTCGCCATGTGGGGCGAGCGGTGCGGAGCCACTGTGATTCGCGGTGCCGAGGGTGGTGATCCATCCTCGGTGATCTTTGATGCGGTGGCCCACGCTGGCTCCGCTGGCGCAGATGTGGTCCTCGCCGACACCGCTGGCCGCCTACACACCAAGAGCAACCTGATGGAGGAGCTGCGTAAGGTTCGACGGGTTGCCGACAAGGGGGTGGGGTCGGTGACGGAGGTGTTGCTCGTGCTTGATGCAACTACCGGACAGAACGGGCTCACCCAGGCGAGGGAATTCGCCGAAGCGGCCGATCTCACTGGCGTGGTGCTGACCAAACTCGATGGATCGGCGAAGGGCGGCATTGTGTTTGCGATCCAGAGCAGCCTCGGAATCCCGGTCAAATTGGTCGGGCTGGGAGAACATGCCGAGGATCTGGTTCCCTTCGATGCGGAGCAATTTGTCGAGGCGCTCTTTGCCGAGGAGGACTAGCGTTTTCGCAGCAGTGAGACGCGAGCACCTCAGTCGCCACTACGCTGGCCAGCGTCATGTTTGAAGCACTCTCAGATCGATTTGAAGGAATATTCAAGCGGCTCCGCAACAGCGGTCGCCTGACTGCAGAGGAAGTGGACGAGGTACTCCGCGAGATTCGCGTTGCCTTGCTCGAGGCCGATGTCAACATTGGAGTGGTTCGTTCACTCCAAGGGCGCATCCGTGAGCGGTGTGTTGGTGACGAACTTTCAGGTGCGCTGACTGCGAGTCAGCAGATCATCAAGATCGTCAACGAAGAGTTGGTCGCCACCCTGGGCGGCGAAACCATGCGCATTACGTATGCCTCGAAGCCGCCAACCGTTGTGTTGATGGCGGGGCTGCAAGGTGCGGGCAAGACCACAAACTCGGCAAAACTCGCGAAGTGGTTCAAGGCACAAGGTCGGCACCCACTGCTCGTAGGCGCCGACCTGCAACGTCCTGCTGCCGTTGAGCAGCTCCGAACCTTGGGCGGCCAGATCGGAGTTCCGGTCTACAGCTCCGCGACTGACCCGGTGTCGGTCGCATCCGAAGCAATCGCCGAGGCACGGCGGCTTGGACTCGATGTCGTAATTGTCGATACGGCTGGCCGTTTGGCAATTGATGCAGCGCTCATGGCCGAGGTCCGCCAGATTTCTGAGGCAGTCCAGCCGGACTACACCTTCTTGGTCATTGATGCGATGCTGGGCCAAGACGCCGTGAATGTGGCGAAGTCCTTCCATGACACGTTGGAACTCGACGGCGTCATTCTGACCAAACTCGACGGCGATGCCCGCGGCGGTGCGGCGCTCTCGGTGAAAGAGGTTGTGGGCCGTCCCATTGCCTTTGCGTCAACGGGCGAGAAGCTCGACGAGTTCGAACCATTCCATCCAGATCGTCTCGCAGGACGAATTCTGGGCATGGGCGACATGTTGACCTTGATCGAGAAGGCAGAAGCCGCCTTTGAGTCTGATCAAGCTGAGGAGGCCGCACAGCGCCTCATGGACGGCACGTTCACCCTTGAGGACTTTGTCGAGCAACTCAATGCCGTGCGCAAGATGGGGTCGTTGTCGAGCATTCTCGGAATGATGCCGGGGATACCGAAAGAGGTCCGCGATGTCGAGATCGGAGACAAGGAAGTCGGCCGGGTCGAGGCAATCATCCACTCGATGACTGTTCAGGAACGCACTCGACCCGAGATCATTGACACCTCACGCAGAACGCGAATTGCCAGAGGGTCTGGTACCAACCCGACCGAGGTTGCTCAGCTCATCTCCCAGTTCATGGAGATGCGCAAGATGATGCAATCGATGGGCGGCGGCGCCATGAAGCGCGTGAAGAAGAAGACCAAGAAGGCAAAAGGCAAGAAGGGTGGCGGGTCGCCCTCCGGACGCGTATCAGCGAAAGGCACTCAACCCGAGGTGAAGAAGGCGTTCCGCCTTCCGGGGCTAGATCCAGTCGCCGATCAGCTGGAAAAGGCAGGAATCGAAATCCCTGGATTGCCTCGGATTGACTAGGAAAAGGGCGTAGAGTTGCCCAGTTCCTGCCGGAGAGGCCAGAATGTCCGCACTGTCGTGTTCGCACACGTCCCGCGGGTTGCTGCCTCAGCGCCTGATTCCATTAGTGGTTCCAGATCTCGCGAACACGAGACTGAACGAAACAAACGAGAGAAGAGTTCAACGTGGCCGTCAGACTTCGCCTGATGCGTATGGGTAAGAAGAAGCAACCAACCTACCGAGTCGTCGCAGCAGACGCTCGCTCCCCTCGCGACGGTCGGTTCATTGAGATTGTGGGCACGTACGATCCTCGACGCGAGCCCTCGGCAATCAAGATGGACAATGAGAAAGCTGTCCACTGGCTTCAGAATGGCGCTCAGCCCTCTGACCGTGTTGCCAAGCTGCTGAAGATTTCCGGCGCAATGGATGAGTTCGAGGCTTCTAAACCAGCCAAGGCCGCCAAGCCTGCGCGAGCAGCGAAGCCAGCCAAGAAGGCCCCGGCCAAGAAGGCCGCTGCCAAGTGACCGAGGACCTCGAAGCTCTCGAAGCGTTGTCAGAAGACACTGGCGCAGAAACAACCGAGCCAGTAGCCGAAACCCCAGCTGTTGAGGGCTCCGTTGCACCTGCTGAGCCGGCCGAGAGTCCAGAGCGCTCTGAGTCAGCTGAGAAGACAGTTGCCTTTGTCGTGGCGTCCATCGTGGACCAGCCCGATCTAGTCAAGGTCAGCACCGACAATTCACATGCCACGACGCGAATCAACGTCGAGGTGGGCCCTGGCGATATGGGTCGAGTCATCGGCAAGCGTGGTCGTGTGGCCAATGCCATTCGGGCCGTCGGCCGGGCTGCGGCAGCCAAGGACGGCGTGAACGTGGACGTGGAATTCGTTGACTAACGATGCCACTTCGGCGTCGGAGGGCCCGCTTCTTGAGGTGGGCAAAGTAGTCAAGGCCCACGGCCTTCGAGGCGAACTTCTGGTTCGTTTGTTTTCGGATCGTCCTGAACGGACGGCCGTTGGCGTCAGATTTGAGACGGACCGCGGGCCCCTCATCGTCACAGCATCTCGAAAGCATCAGGAGATGTACATCATGTCCTGTGAGGGCATCGCCGACCGAAACGCAAGCGAGCTGTATCGCGGGGTGGTTCTTCGAGCAGTAGCGCTCGAAGATGCTGGTGCGCTCTTTGTGCACGATCTCATTGGATCCACCGTGGTGGAGTCGAACGGCACGGAGCGAGGCACAGTGCGGGCGGTACTTGCCAATCCCGCAAGCGATCTGCTTGAGCTTGAATCCGGTGCGCTGGTTCCTTTGAACTTTGTAGTGGGGGAGCCGACCGATGGCGTGATCACGGTGGATGTCCCTGATGGGCTCTTCGAACTCTACGAGTCCTGAGTTGTGCGGATCGATATCTTCACCATCTTTCCGGAACTGATCGAGCAGTTCCTGGGGCACTCGCTGATGGCTCGCGCACGGTCGGCCGGCATTGCAGACCTGCGTTCGCACGATATTCGTGAGTTCGCCACCGACGTTCACCGCTCTGTGGACGACTCTCCATTTGGAGGAGGTGCCGGAATGGTGATGCGCCCGGAGCCCATTTTCGCTGCTGTCGAAGCACACCAGCCTCCACGTCCGCTCTATCTGCTCAGTCCGGGCGGCCGTGCCTTCGACCAGTCCATGGCGGAGGAGTTGGCTGACTCGGAGGGATTCTCGCTCCTGTGCGGGCGGTACGAGGGAGTGGACGATCGCGTGCGAGAGCACTGCTGTGACGGTGAGATCAGCCTTGGTGACTTCGTCCTCAATGGGGGAGAGGTTGCCGCGTTGGCAATCTGTGAGGCTGTGGTTCGTTTGCTTCCGAACGTCATGGGGAACTCCGCCTCGGCGACTGAGGAGAGTTTCACCTCGGGATTGCTGGAGTATCCCCAATTCACTCGGCCAGCTGAGTTCAGAGGATGGACAGTTCCAGAGGTCCTCCGCTCCGGCGATCACGCGAAAGTCGCGGCCTGGCGGCTAGCTCAGGCGGAGGAGCGCACTCGAAGTCTGCGTCCAGACCTCTGGAATTCCTACCAACGTTCCGGCGATGTTGGTACTGGGGCCGAGTAGCGAGTATCGTCGTGCCGTTCGCGTCCGGCCTCCTCGTCGACGCGTGATCACCGTTCGAAACCCCTCAGGAGTACACCCGTCATGAAGCCGACCGATCTCGTTGACCAGTCGAGCCTCCGCGATGACATTCCCGACTTTGCCCCGGGCGATACGCTCAAGGTAAACGTCCGCGTCGTTGAAGGTACCCGTGAACGTGTGCAGCTCTTCCAGGGAGCTGTCATCCGCCGCCAAGGCGGTGGGCTTCAGGAGACCTTCACGGTCCGTAAGCTGAGCTTTGGTGTCGGCGTAGAGCGAACCTTTCCCGTTCACTCACCGTCCATTGCCTCAATAGAGGTCGTCAGCCGGGGCGACGTTCGCCGGGCAAAGCTGTACTACCTCCGCGATCGCGTCGGTAAGAAGGCGAAGATCAAAGAGAAGCGTTAGTCGCTTGTTGGCGGGGAATCTCCCCGGCTGAAGCGCCTTGCGGGTTCGAGAGCATCACCCGCCCTTTCGGTTCTACTGCCAAGGAACATATGACCAACGCGACCAGTCTTCTGGGGAACGCGGGCGAGGCCGCGGCTGCAACGTGGTACGAACACCGCGGCTATGAAGTTCTGGCGAGAAACTGGCGAAACCGCAGAGGCGAGATTGATCTGGTTGTGCTCGCTCCCACAGGTGCGCTCGTCATCGTCGAAGTGAAGACCCGGCGAACCACCGCAAAAGGTTCAGGGTTCGATGCCGTGACGCCCGTCAAACAACAACGGCTCCGCCGACTCGCGCTTGAGTTCGTAGCAGCACAATCGAAGTGGTTCGACACGATTCGCTTTGACGTTGCGGTGGTCACGCCGATGGCTGGTGAATTGTGTGTGGAGGTGCTGGAAGCTGCGTACTAGCCGGTAGCTACCCGAACAATGCCCAGAGGACCCCGAGAATGCAGATGATGATGGCCACGGCAACGAGGACGGCATCGAGTGGACGCTTTTGTTGGGTACGGCTCGGATTGAATCCCATAACTGCCCTGTATCCTGCCACGAATGGAATTCACTGCATACCCCTCTGAGACTGACCCCTCGACGCTGTTCTCGTCGTCCTCGGTTCAGCATGATCTGCCGGTCAGCTCAGATTCGGGCCAGAATTGGTCTGTGGACGCCTCCGATGCAACGACGGTTCCGATTCAGCTCTCGCCCGGCGAACAGCGAGTGCTGGGTTGTCTCATCGAGAAAGAGCGAACAACACCAGACGACTATCCGCTCACGCTGAATGCGTTGATGCGGGCAGCGAATCAATCCACCAATCGTGATCCGGTCATGAACCTGTCAAGCACCGAGGTGGAGCGCTGTACTGAGTCACTGAAGTCCCTGGGCCTTCTCAGATTTGTCCATATGGCTTCCGGGCGGGCAACCACCAAATATCGACATGTGGCGGGGGAGCGACTGGGTCTCGATGGGCAGGCAACTGCACTTCTGGGTCTGTTGCTTCTTCGGGGCATGCAAACTCCCGGTGAGTTGAAGACTCGCTCGGAGCGGCTCACCGAGTTCACGAGTCTGGATGCCGTGAGTGCAGTCCTCCGAGTCATGGCCGACCAGGTAGTGCCCTTGGTCGAGATGCTGCCGCGTCAGCCAGGACAGAAGGAGTCGAGGTGGGTCCACCGCCTCGGTGGCGAGGTTCCTCAGCCGCCGCTGGGTGATGCCCGTCGTAGCTGGCAACTCAGCGCGTCGGAATCCACGGGCTTCACTACCCAAGCCCCTTCCAGGGAGCTTCCTGAGTCTGGCACTGGGCAACTTCGTGACGAGGTTCAAGCGTTGCGGACCGAGGTTGCGCAGCTCCGAGCAACGGTGTCGCAATTGTGCGCTGATCTCGG
>DORQ01000070.1:2155-7235 GCA_003514205.1 Acidimicrobiaceae bacterium | reverse complement strand
AGCAGCTAGAGCGTTGCCGCAGGGGTGGTTGGGGGGATTCCCCCGCTCAGGCGCCACCGACTCGCCAGTACACTGATCTCTCCGCCTCGCTGAGGCCCTTGCTGCCCCTGCGGTCGCCCCAAGATCCGACGGCCGACGTCGGTGAGCCAGCTGGCAGCAATCGCCGCTGGGGACTGCGGAATCCGCAGTGGAGTTGTCTATGTTGGCAGTCGTTCGCTCCGCCACATTGTTGGGCATTGCTGGCGAAGAAGTGGCAGTTGAAGTGCACGCGGGGCCCGGGCTCCCAGGGTTCACTGTGGTTGGTTTGCCAGATGCCACCTGTCGCGAGGCGCGGGACCGGGTTCGTGCGGCGATCTTGTCCTCGGGGCTTTCATGGCCTCAGGAGCGTGTGACGGTCAACCTCGCCCCATCAGGGCTCCGCAAAGTTGGAGCCGGTCTGGATCTGGCAATTGCCGTGGGGGTGCTCGTTGCGAGCGAACAGGCCGAACACCCGCCACAAGGCTTTGCCTTCATTGGCGAGCTCGGACTGGACGGATCGGTTCGACCGGTGCTTGGGATCTTGCCGATGGCAGCGAGTTTGCAACAGTGCGATCTCGTGGTGCCGACCAACTCAGCTGCTGAGGCCATGCTGCTGACACGCCACCGAGTTCGGCCGGTTGTTACGCTTCGAGAAGTTGTCGCCTGCCTCTCCGGTGCACACCCCTGGCCAACCCCAGCACCGGTAGAGAATCAACTACCGGCGCCGATCTCTCCTCCAGATCTGAGCGAGGTCCGTGGCAATCGAATCGGGCGTTTGGCCCTGGAGGTTGCCGCTGCCGGTGGGCATCATCTCCTCATGAGCGGGCCCCCAGGCGCGGGCAAGACCATGCTGGCTGAGCGTCTTGTTGGCCTCCTCAATGATCTTTCCCCGGATCGTTCGCTCGAGGCGACCATGATTCGGAGTGCTGCTGGGTTGCGGTTGGTTGATAGTGGATTGGAAACACGTCCACCTTTTCGAAACCCCCATCACACGCTGAGCCAGGTGGCGCTGATTGGAGGCGGTTCGCAGTTCATCCGGCCAGGTGAGATCTCTCTCGCCCATGGTGGGGTGTTGTTTCTTGATGAGCTTGGAGAATTTGCAGCACCAGCTCTCGATGCTCTCCGCCAACCACTTGAGGAGGGCGTGGTGCGAATCCACCGTGCCCATGCCTCGGCAACGCTGCCAGCCTCATTTCAACTCGTTGCTGCGATGAATCCATGTCCGTGCGGATTCGCTGGAACACTCTCGTGCCGGTGCAGTAGCGCAGCGTTGATGCGATACCAACGACGTCTTTCGGGACCGCTGATCGACCGCTTCGACCTACGAATTCTCATCGAACGAACTGACTCCGAAGCGTTGCTCGCCCAAGCCCCATCAGAGCCCACCGCAGTGGTGGCTGCCCGAGTCGCGGGGGCTCGAGATCGTGCGATGGCTCGAGGAGTGGAGTCGAATCGTCATCTCAGCTCTGCAGCACTCGATAAGCACAGCAGGCTGGATCCACAGGCCCGCGCGCTGCTCGGTGCGCAGGTCACTGCAGGGAAGCTGTCAGGTCGAGGAGTTCGACGTGTTCGAACAGTTGCACTCACACTCGACGATCTTGCTGAGGGGACGGGGGTCGTCACTGCGGAGACGATCCTGCTGGCGCTTGCACTCCGATCAGACCTCCTCGCAGACACACTCGGCGGTGCTGCACATGAAGTGGTCGGGGTTTCGACCAACAGCGGAGGGAGTTTCGCAGCCGGGGGGAGGAACCGGTGAGCAGTGAGGAGGATCCCAAGCAACGGCGGGGACGAGGTAGCGGGGGTCACGGCGGAGTTGACGGCGGAGTTGGCGCCAGGACGGAACCGATTCCGCTCTTTGATACCTCTCCGCTTGCCCGCAGCTCGTCGATGTCAGAAGAGCCGGTAGTTCGTGGTGAGATGGCGATCGAACGCCTCGTGGCCTTGGGTGCGTTGCAATCCTTCGGGTATCGACGGCTTTGGAGCGCAGTTGCCTCCCAGCACCCCGACCGCTTTTGGGAGAACCTCCGTTTAGGTCGGTCAGAGCATTCGATCCGCTCGACGGAAGTGCAGCGCCGCATGTGGAGCCAACAACTCGCCGCCACTGATGTGTCTGGGTTGTACGCACGCCAACTCGAGGTTGGTCCAGTCACGGCCTTCGGTGACAGTGCCCATCCGGTGTGCCAGATTCGCGATCCGTTTGTTCCCCCGGTGTTGTACTGGGCGACCGGCCTCGATGCTGAGGATCGTCGCAGCTGCCGCGCTGCAGTGGGGATGGTCGCGATTGTTGGTACTCGTCGACCGACCGGGTCGGGAATTCGCCTCGCACGGGAATTCGGTGCAGGCCTTACCGCTGCTGGTGTGGGAGTGATCTCGGGTTTGGCGTTGGGAATAGACGGTGCCGCTCACCGGGGAGCCCTCGAGCAGTCAGCGTTTCACTCAAACCCTGCGCCGCTTGCCGTCGTCGGGTCAGGAGTGGACCGCCCCTACCCTCGGCAGCACGCAGAACTGTGGGCAGCGGTTGAAGCACAAGGCGCAATCGTGTCCGAATACCCGAGCGGCACACCGCCTGCGGCCTGGCGCTTTCCTGAACGCAACCGTGTGATGGTTGGACTCAGCGACTTGATCCTCGTTGTTGAAAGCCATGAGTCTGGAGGGTCACTGGTAACAGCCAATCTTGCCGCTGCCGCTGGGCGGCCGGTGATGGCGGTCCCGGGCTCAGTGCTCAGCCCGGCCTCCGTGGGAACGAATCGCCTGCTCGCTGATGGGTGCGCACCCTGCTTGTGCATAGACGACGTGCTGACTGCTCTTGAACTCGTGCGCGGTTCCATCTCGTCGAGAGCCGTCGCGGTGAATCGACCCTCTGCCCAGGGCTTGGATCGGGTCGTGGAACCGAGGCGCCCCGACCGGTCGACCGCTGCGACCTCAGTGTGTGCCGCGCTCGATTGGTATCCCTGCTCGATCGCATCCATCGTGGACCAGGTGCCGCTTCCTATCACCGAAGTGCTAGCGGGAATAGCCGAATTGGAGGCCGAGGGCACGGTTCTCGTGCAATCGGGCTACATCACACGTCTGGGTTGATCTGAACTCGCGTCTGGCCGCGCCGGCCGCTGGCACTTTCTCTACAGGCCAAATGGCCCTTTGGTCCGAGTAATCCTGCTCTCCGCGCGTTTCTGCACACTCATAGCGGTTCTTCGCCGGTAGCCTGACTGCATGGATTGGGGCGAAAAGGTATTCGCAGAGTCATTGGGGCGTCTGAGCGCCTCGTCGGTTTCTGTCTACCAACGCGACCTTCAGGCCTTTGTCGCATGGGCAGAGACTGTCGACATCAGTTCACCGGCCGCGGTTGGCGCTCCACACCTGCGGAAGTATCTTGCGCATCTTCATCAGCAGGGTCTCGCCGCAGCCACCATCTCGCGGAAGGTGGCGGCACTTCGGCGGTACTTTGGCTGGGCAGTTCGGACTGGACGCATCGCTGCGAACCCCACGTCTCGTCTGAGCGCCCCGAAATCAGCTGGAAAGCTGCCGCGGATACTGAACCACGATCAGATACATCAGCTGCTTGAGGATTCGTTTGCCACCACGCAGGAGGTCAGCCACAGTGGCGCGCCGCTAGCTCCCCAACGGGTGCAGCTCAATCAGGTGCTCTCGCTTCGGGATGCTGCTGTTCTGGAGCTGCTGTACGGCTCGGGTCTTCGAGTCTCAGAGTTGTGCGGGATGACACTGAGCGCTGTGGATCTTGAGCAACGCAGCATCCGAGTCCTTGGCAAAGGTTCCAAGGAACGCATCGTGCCCATGAGTGAGCCGGCCTGCGACGCGTACTTTCGGTGGGCTGCCCAAGGACGCAACCGCTTCTGCGAACTCTTGGGAATTGAGATGGCTGAGGAAGTTGTCTTCTTCAACTTACGGGGCAATCCATTGTCCGCTCGGGACGTCCGCCGCATTCTCGACAAGCGTTCAGCGCTTCCAACGCATCCCCACGCGCTGCGCCACACATTCGCGACCCACCTGTTGGACGGAGGTGCCGACCTTCGAGTTGTTCAGGAACTCCTTGGTCATGCCGACCTGTCCTCCACCCAGATCTACACACACGTCAGCAAGGATCGCTTGCAAGCAGTGCACCTTGAGAGCCACCCGAGAGCTTAACTATGTCTGAAACTGCCGCAGCGGCATCCGAAGTAAATGAACTCTGGGCGCGATATGACGCCGGTGACACCTCTGTTCGCGACGTCCTCATCGTGACCTATTCGCCACTTGTGAAGTTCGTTGCTTCTCGCGTTGCTTCTGGCCTCCCACAAAATGTCGAGCAGGCCGACCTCGTCAGCTACGGGATGTTTGGTTTGATTGACGCGATCGACAAGTTCGAATTCGGGAGGGGTTTCAAGTTCGAGACCTACGCGATGAGTCGAATTCGAGGGGCAATTCTTGACGAACTGCGATCCATCGATTGGGTCCCTCGCTCTGTCCGTGCGAAGGCCCGTTCTGTGGAGCGGGCGTACTCCAAGCTTGAGGCGCGGCTCGGTCGGGGTCCAAGTGATGAAGAGCTCGCTTCTGAGCTGCACCTGACCGAGGATCAGTTCCAAACCACGTTGAGTCAGATATCGGTGGTTGGTCTCGCGGCGCTGGACGAGATCCTGATCGTAGGCGGGGAGCGCGGCGAGTCGTTAACGCTCGGCGACACAATCGCTGACGCGGATCATGGTCCGATGGGCGCCTTTGAGGTCTCCGAGGTGCGCCAAATGCTCGCCTCGGCAATCAACGGGATGCCGGAGCGTGAGAAGATCGTGCTCACGCTGTACTACTACGAGAACCTGACACTGGCGGAAATCGGTCGGGTCCTTGGGGTCACCGAGTCGCGGGTATGTCAGATTCATACCAAGGCGGTCCTGCAGCTCAAGGCGCGGCTTGCTGGTCTCGACGCCGAGCCAACCTGAGCCAGTCATCACTGTTCTCGAATCGCCTCGGGTCGGAATGAACTTGAGGTCCCGAATCGATCAGACACGGGGAACTTAGGCGCGGGGGATGGCCCCCATAGCCACTTGAGGAGCGCAGCAATACGCTT
>DORQ01000070.1:0-1970 GCA_003514205.1 Acidimicrobiaceae bacterium | reverse complement strand
TTGACCTCCCCAGATTGACCTTCTCAGCTTTGCGCTGAGCCCGGCTGCATCAGCTGCCGTGTCACGAACGAGACCTCTTCATGGTTCCCTCGACCTGTCTTCGCTTCGGCGCAGTCCCTGCTCGTCGCGCTGGCTCGAATCGCAGCTGGGTGCTCATCACCGTGATGTTGCTGCTCTCGGCCTTCGCAGTGGCGCGCTGCGAAGTTTCCTCATCGGTTCAGCAGTGCTGGTACCGGAAATCAGTCACGCAGGTGAACTGGCCTGCAGGCTGGATGTGTCACGCCGAGATAGGCCTCTGCCAACACGGCACTGTCGGCTGCCATGGCCGCGCAGAGGTCGCGACTGTTTGGAGGCAGAGCAAGGAACTGTTTCGCATCTCGACCCTCACAGCCACCCCCGCGAGGACTGCCCAAATCCCCCCGCCGGTCGTGCACAGCTCGGCGATCCGAGCGCTAGGAAAGGCCGTGATCCCGCCATTGGCTCTACCCGCCAACCCTGGCTACCGCCCCCCAACCTCGCGTCCGATTCAGGAGCCCTTTCGTGAACCGACCGGCACCTACGGCGCTGGCAACCGAGGAATCGACTATGCCGTGGTTGAGGGCGACGAAGTGCGAAGCATCGGCGCAGGAACCGTCGTCTTTGCGGGTCGGGTTGCAGGTGAGAAGTACATCACGGTGCTCCATCCAGATGGGCTCCGAAGCTCGTACTCCTACCTGGCGAGCATCTCGGTCATCGTGGGCACCGTGATTCGCCGCGGTGAAGAACTCGGGCGAAGCTCAGACCGATTTCAGGTGGGCGTACGCGATGGTGAGCGTTACATCGACCCCCAGCTCCTCTTCGATCGGGTCGCTGGGTTCGCGGTTCTGGTCCGTTTGCGCTACGGTATCTCTCCGGTTCGGCAACTCCGCCGACCCTTCGAGGATCCGTATTCTCGAAGCCCTCTATTTCCTCGATGTGGCGCGTCCCCGGTCGCAGTTCTGCGCGGCGCTTCATCGCAACCAACCGAAGGGAAGTGTGGTTCTCCATGACCGCAGTTGTAACCATGAAGCAGCTCATCGACGCAGGTGTGCATTTCGGCCACCAGACTCGTCGTTGGAACCCCAAGATGAAGCGCTTCATTCACGGTGAGCAAAACGGCATCTACATCATCGATCTTCGAATCACACTCGATCGGATCGAGAAGGCCTACACCTTCACTCGAGATCTAGTTGCCGACGGCGGCACCATCATGTTCGTTGGCACCAAACGTCAGGCCCAAGACAGCGTCGAGAGCTTCGCAATGAAGTGCGGCATGCCGTATGTCAACCAGCGCTGGCTCGGTGGCATGCTCACCAACTTTGAAACAATCTCGAAGCGAATCGCCAAGATGAAGGAATACCAGCGGATGCGCGATTCGGGTGAATTCGAATCGATGCCGAAGAAAGAGGCACTCCTTCTGAGCCGCGAGCTTGTGAAGCTGGAGCGCAACCTTGGAGGCATGAGAAACCTGGAGCGTGCTCCAAACGCCATCTTCATTCTCGACACCAAGAAGGAAGATATTGCTGTCACTGAGGCCAACAAGCTCGGAATCCCGATTGTGGCCGTCGTCGACACCAACTGCGATCCAGATGTTGTGCAATACATCATCCCCGGAAACGACGATGCAATTCGCGCTGGCGACCTGATGGCTCGGATTATCAGCGATGCCGTCGATGAGGGTCGTCAGATTCGAGCTCGTCGCACCGGCGCACCCGTGGTGATGCCCCGAACTGCTGAAGAAGACGCGGCTAAGGCCGTCGAGCAGGCCGATGCACGCCGTGAGGCAGCAACCCAGGCGGCCGAGCGCGAGGCACGACTTGCTGCAGCAAAGTCTGCTGCTGCAAAGCCGGCCCCACCAACAGATGAAGCCCCCGCAACAGATGCAGCCCCCGCAACAGATGAAGCCCCAACCCCGGAGGCAGAGGTTGTCGCCGAGCCCGAAGCGGCCGAGG
>DORQ01000288.1 GCA_003514205.1 Acidimicrobiaceae bacterium | reverse complement strand
TTGTTTCGGATGGAGGTGAGAGACTCGCATCGCACCGCTGTCGTAGCAGCGGGGTGAATCAGTCTTCAAGCGGCGTCGACAGACCGAAGGTGGACTCGAGCCGCGGGCTCTAGTCTGAATGCTGGCAGGCGCAGCGGCAACGATATAGGCTCCCCGGAAGAGCGACCGGCACGAGAGCCAGTACGAGGGATGTGGCGTTGATGAGAGTCGCACTGCTGGGCAGCAGCGGGTTTCTGGGAAGCCATGTGGTCGACGAACTGCAAAAGGCGAGTGTCGAAACCATCGGGATGGACATCGTCACCCCACGTTGGAACTATCCAGACCTGTTCACAAGGACAGACGTGACGGATACGGAAGGACTGCGCGCGGCACTAATGCAGGTGGGTCCCGACGTCGTTATCGACCTTGCCGGCATCCTTGGTACGGCAGAAACCTTCAGAAGCCCGGGACTGACAGCGAATGTTAACGTATTGGGGGCACTGAACGCGATGATGTACTGCTTGGATGCGAACGCGGTATATATAGGAGTTGATACGGGGTCTCCTGAATGGTTAAATCCGTACGCGATCACTAAGCGCGCAGCCACCGACTTGGCTCGGGCGCTGGCGAAGGAGTTGGGGCTCCGAGCAACCATCCTCCGGGTATTCAATGCCTTCGGGCCACGACAAGCCGGGACTACGCACGTCGTCAAGATCATCCCCAACTTCATAAGAGCGGCCCTCGAAGAAAGGCCCGTGCCGATATTTGGGACCGGTGAGCAGACCGTCGATCTCGTTTCGGCGGAGGATTGCGCTCGCGCTTTCCGTACGGCAATCTCGTCAGCACCCCATACGGGTGAAGTGATTGATGTTGGCTCCGGCCAGCCGCGTTCTGTTGCATCAGTGGCAGACTTGATCCTGAATATTGTCGGACGGGGATCCGTTATTGCTCTGCCCGATCGCCCCGGGGTGGGCGCCTCAACGAGTGCCGATCTCACTCGCTGCAAACAAATCTTGGGGTTCACTCCGCAGGCAGACCTGGGAACTCTGCCCGACGTGGTGGCTTGGTACATGAATCATGGGTTCGAGCCATGGCAGGACTGAAGCGAATCACAGGGCTGAGGGCCTTGGTGTATTTACTCCTTTGTGCGTTGAGCGCTCTCCTACTGCTGCTCGCCTGGAAGAATGACCACCTTGACGTGGCCAACGCCGCGATCGGTGTTGCGTGTTCGATCGTCACGGTGATTGTCGTTGACCTATTGTGGGGAATCGCTGGCGGTGCCCCACTTGAAACCGAGATCAAGGCGACGACTGAGCGGCTTGTTCTCGCATCCGAGTTGCTCGCTACTGCTCAAGAGGTGGGTTTGAAGCGGGTCTACGGTGGCGGAAGGGGTCCTTCGGAGGCGGACCTCGAGCGGCATCGCACAGTCACTCGAAATGTGGACCTATGCGCACGGGCGCTGCGATATTGGACCGAAGATGCCAGTTCGAGCAGGGCATTTCTCGCTCAGGTGCGGACCAATATCAAGCGTGGAGTGCAGTATCGGCTGCTGGTATATCGCCCATACTTCCAACCTGCGGAGAGGGAAAGAACACCCTTCGCCCTCTCGTCCCGCCCCGCGCAGCTAGGTGTGCAAAACACTATTGAGGGCCTCGCCGGGCTCCTGGCCATCAGGAGCAAGCTCGCGGCCGACGACCAAGGCAAGTTCGCTGTCAAAGTCTGCACCGACTTCGCCTTCAGCGTGAAGATCAGTAGGTTCGACGATGTGATGACCGTTGCACCTTACGTCAATGATGCAGTCGTGCAGACATCTCCGCAATTTGTTATCAGCAACATTGTTGGAGCGGGAGGTCTCTTTGGTTTCTATCTTGAGGAATTCGAAATGCTATTCAATGACTCGCCCGCCCCTGACGATGAGTTACTCGAGGCGATAGGGGGGCGAGTTGCCGACCTGGCCAAGCGACTCAACTAGTACCGCGGCCGCCAAGGTTTCCCTGTTGACCACGATTTGGCGGGCGGCCGTGGCGGCTGTCGCGACGGCGTTGATCACGTCGAGCAGGTTTCCCTCGCCCTGGCTCAGGCTCGGTTGAGTGATCATTGAACCTACGCGCTGCATGCGGCATTTAGGTTGATTGGTGCCTCCAGAACTGGGACTATCGCAGGAACGGTGTAAGTGGCTCTACCGCCCGGTTGGGCAGGAAGGGTCATGATGACCGAAACACTGGTGGCTATGGAGCACCTGGAACGGGCGGGCATCGACCTACTGATCTGCGACGACGGCGCCTACGAGGCCATGGACTACGTCTTCCCGCCCTACTACCTTGGCGACGACTGCATGGTGTCCGCGGCGGAAGCAGTGAAGCCGGTCGTCAGCATCCCGGTCGCAGCGTGCGGCAACATCACGCCGGAGAGCGGCGAGAAGATCCTTGCCCGTGGCGCCGCCGACATGATCGGCATCGGGCGCGGCCTCATCGCGGACCCGCACATCGTCCGCAAGATCGAAGTCGGTCAAGCTTCGCGCATTCGTCCCTGCATCCGCTGCAACCA
>DORQ01000357.1 GCA_003514205.1 Acidimicrobiaceae bacterium | reverse complement strand
CTTGATTCACGAGGAGGTCTGCGGTGTCATAGCGGCTGCTGAAATGGGTGAGCAGGAGGCGCTCAGCTCCGGCCCGAGCCGCAACCTGCGCCGCTTGGCGCGAGGTGGAGTGCGTCCATCGGGCGCCAAGGTCGCTATGTTCATCGGCATAGGTCGACTCATGGACGAGCAGCGACGCACCATTCGCCAAACTCACTGCATTCCAGCAGGAGACCGTGTCGCCCATCACTGCGATCACCTCAGGCTGAGACGGGCCAGACAGCACTTCGGAGGGTGTGACCGTCCGGCCGTTGTGTTGAATTGACTCTCCGGCTTTCAGCCGGCCAACTGCGGGACCGGGCTCGATCCCGAGGTTGGCTAGTAGCGCTGGATCAGCGTTGGGCTCGGGAGCATCTCCGGTAAAGCGATATCCAAAGCTTGTGACACGATGGATGAGCGGCAATGCGCCAACGGTGATGCCCGGTAATCGAACCTCAACCGGCTCCACTGCAGCCAGCCGATCCGGCTCTCGCTGAAGCCGTGGGTCGAACTCGAGAGACCGGCTTTGGGGCGACTCCTCCAGTTCAGTGATCTGAAGCTCGAAATCTAAGGTCAGGAGCGGCAGTGTCTGCATGTGGTCAAGCCAGCCCTTAATACCCATTGGTCCGGTAATGGGGAGCGGGGCGACACGTCGTCCAATTGAGAGGCTACTGAGAAGGCCAGGAAGCCCGAGGACGTGATCGCCGTGGAGGTGGGTGATGAACACACCAGCGAGTCTCGAGGGCCGTAGCGGAGTGTGTTGGATCGTGTGCTGTGTCGCCTCGCCGCAATCAACGAGTATCCAGTTCTCCCCAAGGTCCACTGCGAGCCCGCTCACGTTTCTGTCAGGGGTGGGTGCTCCCGATGAGGTGCCAAGTGGCATGACGCGCATGACACAAACCCTAGAGCGTTCTCGGCAGATTCGATCGACTGGATCCACAAGGAGGGCGGGCGCGCTGGATCAACCCTCGAATTGGGTTCAGCCGATTGCCTCTGGCCCACTAGCGTTGCCCCGATGTCTGATCCCACACAGCCCACCCCTGATATTGGCCACGAGCGTGCAGCTGCGCCGCTGTGGCACGGTCGTTTCGAGCATGGACCGGCAGCTGAATTGTGGGAGTACACCCTCAGCCTTCCATTCGATCAGCGACTTGCGCCCTTCGACATCTTGGGTTCCTCTGCTCATGTCGACGGCCTGGTGCTCGCTGGGATTCTGAGTGCCGAGGAGGGTGCTGCCGTACACAAGGCGTTGGCACTCACAGGTGCTGAACTGGCGGCGGGCACGTTCGAGTTTGCTCCCACCGATGAGGATGTTCACACTGCGATCGAGCGTCGAGTCACTGAACTCTGCGGTGACGCCGGCGCAAAGCTCCATACTGGCCGGAGTCGAAATGACCAGGTGGTGACGGCGTTTCGACTCTTCTGCAAGGATGCTGTTGCAGTCATCGCCGAGCGGATTACTGGACTGCAGTCTGTGCTGGTTGATCGGGCTGTGTCTGCGGGTGGCGCGTACCTTCCCGGCTATACCCATCTCCAACAAGCTCAGCCGGTGCTTCTGGCCCATCACCTCCTGGCGCACTTCTGGTCGCTGAGCCGAGATCTTGATCGACTCGACAGCACTGCCCGCCGGCTTGATGTCTCTACCTTGGGTGCTGGTGCGCTCGCTGGATCAAGTCTCGGTCTTGATCCGGTTGCTACCGCCGAGCGCCTCGGATTCGCAGGCGTTTTCGATAACTCCTTGGACGCTGTCTCGGACCGCGACTTCGCTGCGGAGTTCCTCTTTGATCTGGCATTGATCGGTGTCCATTGCTCCAGGATCGGTGAGGAGGTCGTGATGTGGACAACGCAGGAGTTCGGCTTCGCTCGTCTCGCTGATGAGTACTCCACGGGCAGCTCGATGCTGCCACAGAAGAAGAACCCAGATATTGCCGAGTTGGCCCGAGGCAAGGTCGGACGATTGGTTGGCAATCTCACGGCGTTGCTGACGATGCTGAAAGGCTTACCACTGGCGTATAACCGTGACCTGCAGGAAGACAAGGAACCTGTTTTCGATAGCTTCGATCAGGTGCGCCTCGGCTTGGGGGCCCTGGCAGGTCTGATGGCGACGTTGGAGTTCGACACCGATGCAATGGCCATGTCGGCTGATAGCCCCTTTGCAGCGGCCACGGATCTCGCTGAGTTCCTCGTGGCCAACGGCACTCCGTTTCGCGATGCTCACGCCGTCGTGGGTGGCCTCGTCCGTGACGCCCTCGCAGGCAACGGCAATCTGGCTGAACTCGTTGCTTCCCACGCTTCGCTTGGTCCAGTGGCTGCCCAGCTGCTCGAACCTGGGGTCTCTGTGTCGAAACGCACTACGCATGGGGGTGCTGGGCCAACGGCCGTGGCCGCTCAGCTTCTCGAGGCCCACAAGCGCCTTCAGGCCGACCTCGCAACGGCCGAGACAATCCGCGCCCGCGTTACCCAATGACCGAGCCTGGTTCCGCTGACGAGGTGTTCGCAGACCTCGGCGAGCAACACGGCACGCGCCTGTATTCGCAAGGTTCCCCTCAGCTCGGCCCTTCTCAGGATCGATCCCTAGTCGAGCAGCTTCTCAGCAGGTTCACCGCTGCAGAGTTCGATCGAGATCGCTTGGTGGTCGAACATCTCGTTCAAACCGATCCAACCGTCGCATTCCGAACTGCTCGCCCCGGGCACCTCACCGGATCAGCGTTCGTCGTGAACTCGGCAGGGACACACGCCTTGCTGCTTTTTCATCGCAAACTTCAACGGTGGTTGCAGCCCGGAGGCCATGCTGACGGTGATTGCAACCTTGCGGCGGTGGCCTTGAAGGAGGCGACGGAGGAATCGGGGATTGTTGGCCTTCGAGTCGATCCACTCCCACTCGACCTCGATATTCATGTGGTGGCACCTCCGCGGGAGGACCGCCACTTGCATCTCGACGTTCGTTTTCTGGTGGTTGCCCCTGAAGGAGCTGAGGCGCGGATCAACGACGAGTCGGAGGGATTCTGTTGGCTGAACCCCGAACAACTCGCCGCAGCTGATGTTGACGAAGGTCTTCGGCGGCTTGCTACCGCAGGGTTTGAGCGATTCGCAGGCCACGAGCTCTAGCAGCGTTGCCTGTCCCTCATCGGGCTGATACGGGTCCCAGCGAGTGCGTCGGCAGGGTAGAAGGTGCTACACGTCGTTGGGGACCATGCAGGATTCCATAGCATTGACTTCAGCAAACTGGCTGACGGTCTTGGAGATTTGTCCTCCATACTTCGGAGTCTCGAGGAACTCCTCTGCTGCTCCCTTGGGACCCCTTAGCCTTTTCACGAAGTCACTGCGATCTTCAAGGTGTACCTCCCAGTCGTTGATCCACATGGTGATGAATTCGGCGTCCTTGGTGGCGGGAACCTTGGTCCTCAGTGTGTCGAGCATTGTCTGAAGTAGCGCGGTTGAGGCCTCGATGACGTCTGCTCGGTCCTTCGGTCCTGATGAGGTGTCAGCCGGCGGGAGTTTCTCCAGGTCGGCCATCGCAGCCTCGCAGATGGGTTCTGCTGCCTGTGGAAAGGTTCGGTCTTTCAGATAGTCGTTGGGCTTTTCGTTGTAGCCAAAGGCACTGAGGACAATCGCCCCGAGCCACAGGAGCCCCGAAGCAATCCCCACCGCTACGAGGACGCGATACACAACTCTCGTGCCCGTCCGAGAGCCAGGATTTGCTTCAGCTTCGGGTAACGGCGGGGTGATCGAGTGCTCTTCTGTCGAGGTTGTGTTGTTCATGAGTATCCAGTGTTGTTGGAGTGCACCGACTGTGTGCGAGATGGCTTGGGTGACGGACGACGTAAGGATCGGGCCGGGAACGCTCTCATGGTTGCACTCGAAGCGTGATCTTGCCATCGGGAGCCACAGATCCTGCGGGCGGCTCCACCGACCAAATCACCCCTGACGCTGGCACGGTCGCGTCTGCAAGAACAAATCCCGCTGGGGGAACCTCCACGAGGACCGTGATCACATATCCAGACTTCTGGAGTCCCGGAACCACCGCTCCCTCTGTCTGGCCAACGAGTGCGGGCACTGGCGCTGTGGGCGGCGGTATTCCTGCCGTTGCCTCGATGACCACCACCGAGCCTTGCGTCACTTTCGTCCCTGGCGAGGGCGCCTGGGTGATGACGGTTCCAGGTAGCGCACCAGGTGGGCCCGCCACATCGACCCGCTTGAGGGTGACACCGGCCCGCCGGGCAAGGGCATCAGCGTCTCGTGTGTTGCCGGGCACC
>DORQ01000048.1:571-9708 GCA_003514205.1 Acidimicrobiaceae bacterium | reverse complement strand
CATTTCGCCGAGCGACACAGCCTGTTCATCACTATTGCTTTGGGTGAGGTACTCGTGGCCATTGGTGTGAACTCCGCTGAAAGGACGGACATGTCCGCTCTCGGTGTCGGTGCACTGATCGCGGCCTCTGCGGTGGCGTGCAGTCTGTGGTGGGCCTACTTTGCCTATATTCCAGAGGTTTTCGAGCACGCGTTGGAGGCTGCCAGCCCGACAGAGCGAGGCCGTGTTGCTCGTGATGTGGGGAGTTTCATTCATTTCCCACTTGTGTGCGGGATTATCGTCTTCGCCGTGCTTGCTGAGCATGTTGTGCATTCACCTCGTAAGCACTTCGACACAGCAGAGCAAGTCCTGCTCGCTGGCGCTGCTGTGTTGCTTATCGGTGGGTTCATGGCGATCCAATGGCGACTTTCGCGTACCGTCTCGACCGTCCGGTTGACGGGCCTGGCAAGTATTCTGCTGCTCGCTGTGGTGAGCGGAGTGGTGCCTGGCCTTGTCTCGATGGTCTGCCTCGCCGTGATTCTCGGCACAACGGCCAAGATGTCGGCTCAAAGATTCGCGACCTCGCCGATGGCTGCGGCGCTGCAGAAGACGAACCCGAACGATTCGAGGACGTCAACCGACTGACGACCGATTGGCTTTAGTCGGGTGTTTCTTCCGCTTTCCATGCATGAAGGTATGCCACCAACGCGGCCGCGATGGCGGCATTCACGAGTACGACGAGTGGCCAGGAGGGTAATGGGTCGAATGGATACTCCGGTATCAAACGGAGAGTGTTCGCTGACCCCAGTAGGAAGGCAACGCCGGATCCAAGCGATAGACGTAGCGGGCGAACCTTCGAAGCGAGGAGCATCGCCATTGCGGCGATCGAAAGGAGTTCGAGCAGTATTGCCATACCAACTGAGCGTTCAGGACCATAGTCAACTCCAGCAGCGGGCTCGTAACGACTAGGGGATCCCGGAGTTGCTGGAACTTCCTCGTATGCGATCTCAGCTGTGTAGACCACAAAGCCCCATACCAAGAGCGCAGCCAGGCTGTGGATCAGCACCGGGGCGCCAGTCCGCCGGATGGAGTTTCGGAGCGTGCGTTGCACACTGAGATAGTACGGCAGTCCAAAATGGGCGTAGCAGTCCCGAATGCCCGATCTACTGGCGCTCCCTCTTGAGCCTGATTCATGCTACAATTAGTGGCATGAATCGTGTGAGAGTCTCGACGACGGTAGACGGAGATCGTCTCAGTCGCGCCCGCGAATTGACCTCGGTTCGCGATAGCGAGCTCTTTGACCTAGCAATTGATGCGTTACTGCAAGCGCTCATTGCTCGTCGTGAGACAGAGGCGATTGGCCGTTTCCCCTATCACGCTGACCCAGAGCTTCATATGGGAAGAGGAGCGGGCGATGCGGATAACGAACTCGACTACACCGGAGGAGTGCCACCTGAGGTGCGCGCTCTCGCGAAGAAGCGCAGCGTTGCGCGCGCACTGACTAGTGCCAGCTGATATTGGGCATGGACAGATCTGGTGGGTTGACTTCGAAGTCGACAAGATCCGCCCGGTGTTGGTGCTGACCCGATCATGGGTAGCGCCCCAACTCACCAGACTCCTTGCTGCTCCAATCACATCGAGGATCCGAGGGATTCCGTGCGAGGTCCACTTGGGGTCATCTGATGGTCTGGATCTTGAATGCGTCGCAAATTTCGACAATATCCAACTCATCGACTCAGACCGATTTCTTGCGCAGGCAGGATCGATGGAGCGGATCCGTTGGCCCGAGGTCTGTGCGGCCATGGCCCATGTAATCGCCTGTTGAGTAACCACCGGGTTCAATCCGTGGGGATGCCGACTGCCGATCATGTTCAGAAGTGCCAGGGCCGCATTCCTCTGAACAGCAACACTCAGGCAGCTCTGAGTGCTGCTGCTCTAGTTGGTTTCCCTCAGACTAATTGCGACGCTTCTGGGTTCTCGGCGTCGCCGTTTGGGTAGACAGCGAAGCGGTCTCGGGTTGCACCGTGGTTTGGATCGTCAGTGGGCCAGGGCCACCCTCCGAACTGCGTGCGCTGGTACTCCTCGATCGTGCTCGCGAGTTCCGCACGGGTATTCATCACGAACGGACCGTACTGTGCGACCGGCTCATTGATGGGTGTTCCACCAAGAATGAGCAGCGTGGCTCCAGCTTCGCTGGCAGTGATCTCTAGCGAGTGGTGATCAGGGAGGTGGGTTCCTTCGCCGGGTTGGATGTCGCCGCGTGGGGTGGAGATGCTGTTGCCATGGGCAAGGTAGAGGCTCCGTTGTACGTCTGCGGCGGTTTCCGGAAGGGTCCAGATGGCACCGGGTTGCATGGTGACATGCCAAATCACGACGCCGGACTCGGGTCGCGACGCCCAGGAACGCGGTGGTGGCGCTGGTGCTAGCTCGCCCTCATAGTTGCCCGCAACTAGCGAGATGATCGATTCCCTTCCGGATTCATCGACATGGTGGACTCGCGGACGGTGCTCATCCCAGGTCATCGAGAAGTGAGGATCTGCCATTTTGTCCTCCGAGGCCAGGTTGAGCCAGATCTGAAACAGCTCGGTGGGGTTCGGGGCGTCACTCTTCACCAGCGGCATCATTTCGGAGTGCACGATTCCCGCGCCAGCTGTGAGCCACTGGCTATCTCCTGGCCCGAATCTCGCGGTGGCGCCAAGCGAATCGGAATGATCGAGTGTTCCTTGAACAACGAAGGTGACTGTCTCGAAACCCCGATGTGGGTGTTGTGGGAATCCTGGCACCGTATCGCCGTGATACATCGACCAACCGTCGATACCCGAGAAGTCTGAGCCAATGTTGCGACCCTGCAGGGTCGCTTCGGGGCCGAGGTCAGCGTTGCCTGTCGGGAACGCATCCAAGTGATGGACGCAGAAGAGAAACGGATCGCGAGTTGGCCACGGTGTGGTGAGCGGAAAGGTGATGAGTGGTGACTCCATACCCTGAACAACGGTTGAACCGCCACGGCTATTCCTTGCGGACTAGCGAGGCGGTGGTGTGACCGCAATTGGAAGCTGCGCCACTACGTAAGAACCTCGATGAGGTAGCTGCTGGACAAACGCATCGTAGTAACCGATTCCCAACGCTCCCTCTGTGGACATGAATGGCTGTGGCGTCGCCGCATAACAGCTCACAAGCTCACCGCGTAGCGTGTCCTCGCATCCGGGAAGCTTCACAGTGATGGGGCTGGTCCAAGGCCCCTCGGGATTCGATGCAAGTCGAATGTCAATGGCAGGCACCTGGCCAGGCCACGGCGAATATGCCATGACGTAGCGTTTGATGGTCCCGTCATAGACGACGGTGAATCCTCCCGGCGGAATCGGCCAGGTCGCTCCGCTTGGCAGTTCGAGTGGCGTGCCATTACCAACCTGTGCGGCGAACGCCATCCCGTTCCATTCCCGGTATTTGCTCGAGTCGGCGGCATCGCGCAGTGGCACTCGTGCCATGAAACATGGTCCCGGTTTGCGTTTCGAGGGCCGCGGCAGGTTCTCACAGCGATATACCACCGCTTCGGGCTCGACGGATCGCGGATCGATGACTGCGGCGGAGGCATACGAACGACTGTCGAAGAGCCGCTGATTGAGGAGCGTGGCGACGATGGGGCGACCATTGGGGGGATCGGAGGGGTTGTACTCCCAGGTGCCAACAGACATACCGCGGTCTTGCAGCGTCCCTGCCGAGCCGAGACATATGTTCTCGAACCAGATCGTCACGAGGTCCTTCGAACCGCCATCCTTCGAACCGCCATCCTTCGGACCCACGGGTGTGACCACTGCCGATGCGGGCCACATACCTGCCCGATCGGTGGGGTTCTCGCATTGCAGTTGTTGGGTGTCGGGAACCGCGAGCGGTGCCGGGCCTCCACCTGGTTCGGCAATGACGTCGGTGGTGACGGTTGGCGAGGTGGAGGGGGACCACGAGGCCGTTCCGATGGTGAAGTAGTCAATCGACCCGTCTTCCGCTCGAGCTGCAGTGTCGCCAAACAGCCAGAGGATCGAACCGTCGCTGAGTTGCACGCTCACACCTGCATCTCGATCGATCGTGGCGAGGGGACTCGATGGGATCGGCTTAACCTGGGTGACTTCTTGTGGATTGCCGGTGACCTTGAGCGCAAACTCCTCCGGTTCGTTCGGGTCGCCTGTGAGCGAGCAGGGCCCATGGGCGTTGTCGCAGAGCACAGCTGCCTCGGGCTGGGGGGTTGGCGTTGGGTTGCTGTCGCTAGAGCTGCACGCCAGCGACAGCTGCACGAGTGCGACTACAGCTAGTTGTCGAGTGGTTGCGTGCATGTGGTCGAGGGTCCCCCAACGAACTCGTGTGCCGCTTTGAGAGAGTCCGCCGTTGGAACCAACATGGGCACATCCTGCGCGGCGGTGCCAAGCTTTGGCCGCTCCGAGGGAAGGGTGCTTCGATCACCTTCGATGGAACGCAATGCTCTCCCGAGCTCAATAGCGTCGAGTGGGCCAACCTCATCAGAGAGTGAGATCGCAGCGATGATCGCGTGGGCAGTTCCGACTGATGCAATTGGGGAGGTGGGTGAGAACTCAAGGCGTGATCCAATGCCGCGCAGCACGGTGAAGGCCCGCTCGCTTCGTTGTTCGCTGAGTTCAGGCTCGATGGTCCATTCGCCATTTTTGAAGGACTCGAGGTGTCGAGCTCGGATGTAGGCAAGGGCTTGGTCTCCCTGGAGTTCGCTTTGGCCCGCCTTCATCACAAGGCCGGCGCTGAGGTCGCGAAGGATCGATTCGGACTGGACCTGCACTCCACCAACGCGATCCACGAGTCCGGCCAGACCGTCAAAGTGAACCACCGCTACGTGGTCGATACCGATCCCCAGGGAATGGCACAGTCCTTCACTCATTGCGGCGATTCCGTCGCTAAAGAACAGCCCCAGGCGGCCTTCGCCTCGTCCGGGTCGAATCACCAGGAGATCTCGGGGAATCCCGAGGGTTTGAACCGTGCCTTCGGGGTCGATTCGGAGGAGCAGAACGACGTCGCCACGCTCCCCCGGCACCTCCTCGGTGCTGCCGAATTTCTTGTCGCCTTCTTCCGGAGCGAACTCGCGACTGTCGGAGCCGATCAGCATCCAGACAGTGCTAGTCGTTCCAGACCCTGGTAGCGCGCCAGCGAGCCGGTCAACCCGTGACCACTCAACAGCGGCGATTGTGAAGACGAGGGCAAGCAGTGCCGCAACCACGATGGCGATTCGCCGGCCCCAATGTCGACTGCGCGAGGTAGCTATCGCCGAAACGGTCGTTGGGTCACTGCCAAGGGCAGCGGCAGCGACTTCGGTGTCTGCAGGAAGCTCGGTCAAGCCGTTAGGCAGTGACGGTGAACTTCGCCGGTGCGTACAGATACTGATCGAGGTACCCGTAGCAGGACAGGAAGACCTGGTAGGTGCCAAGCGCTGTTGCTGGTGGCACTCGAAGCTTGACCAACATATCTGGGTTGGCGTATCCCGAGAAGTTATTGCCGACGTAGGCGTAGGCGCGGGAGATGACAATCCCGCTCAACGTAACAAGTTGCGCCTCCAAGCTGGAGTATGCCGCGCCGCCTTTGCACGCATTGTTTGGCGGTGTGACGTTAATGAACGTTCCCGCTGTTGCGGCAGTTGGGCTGACCACTGCAGTTGCAGGAGGGGGAGGGGTGGGGGTTGGCGTCGGAGCGGGGGCACATGCGACACCGCTGATGGCGGCTAGCGCTGTGACCGCTACCAATAGACGTTGAGCTCTCGTTGCGGCCATGTCGCTGGTTCCTCTCCTCAGTGGACCTCGTCAAGCTAAAGGAATTTAGCGCGGGGAACAAGGCCGATGGTGAGGTGTACTCAGTCCATGTTTTGCCAATCGTATCGAGGTGAGGATTCTCTAGGCTCTCTGGCGTATTCTCAGCGGATGAGCACGTACTCCGCTGAGATCCGCCGAACAACCCATGGTGTCGCCCATATTCGAGCCGAGACCCTGGGTTCGGTTGCGTTTGGCCAAGGCTATGCCTGCGCCGCAGACCACCTCCCGACATTGGCAGATCAAATTCTGAAGGTTCGTAGCGAGCGCGCTCGATTCTTTGGACGGGGGGAGAACGACTGCCATATCAACTCCGACTTCGGATACCTGGCGCTTGGGGTGCGGGAATGGGGCCAGCGGATGCTCGATACCCAGCCGACGGAGATCTTGGAGCTCGTGAGTGGATATGCCGCTGGGGTGAATCGATGGTTGGCGGAGAACGGAACGGATTCGCTTCCGCAGTGGTGCCGGAGTGCTGACTGGATCAGACCCGTGAGTCCCCTCGACCTGTTCACGTTGTACGCCGATGTGGCACTGATGGCCTCAGGCCGAAACGTGGTTGAAATGGTCGGGGCGGCCCAGCCGCCCGACGCGGAACCGGTCGTGGGCCCCGCTGCGGACCAGCCCATCATTCCTCCTGATCACCCTGGCTCGAACGGGTGGGGATTCGGTTCTGAGGTGACGGCGAACGGGAGGGGAATGGTGGTCGCCAACCCGCATTTCCCATGGCGAGGCGACGGTCGATTCTGGGAGTGCCATCTCACTGTGCCGGGCGAGCTCGACGTATACGGCGTTTCGCTGATCGGAACTCCTCTGGTGCAGATGGGTTTCAACCGCCACGTAGCCTGGACCCACACCTTCAGCGCCGGGCATCGATTCTGCTTCTTTCAGATCCACCCAGGGTCAGGTCCCAGTAGTTACCGGTTCGGCGAGGAAACCCGCGAAATGACCTCACAGGCCCATCGCATTTCGGTCCTCGACAATGGTGAGCTTTCGCACCTGGATCGTGTTCTGTGGCGCACCCACCATGGTCCAATGCTCGACGTTCCGTTTCTCGGATGGTCTGCGGCCGGCGGGTTTGCCCTCGGCGATTCCAACGATGGTAACGACCGATTCCTCGGGCAGTACCTGGCCATAAATCGCGCCACCAGCGTCGATGAGCTCCGAACAGCCGTGCATCAGAAACAGGGACTTCCCTGGACCAACACGGTGGCTGCGGACGACCACGGGGAGGTCTGGTATGCGGACGCAGCGACCACTCCGTTGTTGAGTGAGGAGACGGGTCGTCGATTCGAAAAGGCCGTTGACGAGGATCTGGTCACAGCGCTGCTCTTCAGCCAACGCGTTGCTCTTCTCGATGGTTCCGATCCGGCCTCCGAATGGGTAGGAGCAGATGGAGCGCCGCAACCTGGTCGAGCTCCCATTGGGATGCTCCCCGAGCTTCGAACAACCCGAACTGCCTTCAACAGCAACGACCCATATTGGGTTCCGAGCCCTGATGAGCGTCTCGACCCTGCCCCGACCCTGTGCGGCCTACATGGCAGAGCGCTGAGCCCTCGAACTCGAATGAACGCAACCATTCTGGCCGGGCGCGCCCCGAGCGGGCCCAGCGCAGACGGTTGGACATCTGAGGATGCTGAGGCTGCCTTGCTCGACAATGCCTCGTTGTTGGCGGAGTTGTTGATCGATGAGGTAGTTCGTCGCGCGACGGGTGTCGCGGTAGTGACCGTGGATGGCCGGGAGGTTGAACTTGCCGAAGCGGTGCAGCTGCTGACGAATTGGGATCGACGCTTTGACCTCAACTCGGTCGGCGCGATCATCTGGCGAGAGTTTCTCGCTTCGTTCCCCGAGGCCGAGCTTCGAAATGGAGGCTCGCTGTGGGCCGAACCATTCGACCCTCAGCGAGCAATTGAGACTCCTTCGGGGCTTCACCCGGCGCCACTGGGCGGTGGGCACGACCCGATCCTTACGGCGCTCGGTAGAGCTGTATTGGTCCTTGAAGCGGCTGAGATTGCGATTGATTCTCCGCTTGGGTCGGTCCAATTCGTGGAACGGAGCGGTCAGCGTGTTCCGCTTCATGGTGCCAACGAGGTTGAGGGGATAGCTAACGTGGTTGCACCCATTGGCAACTTCGCCCGAAGCGATCTCGAACCCCTTGAGGCAGAGGAGCTGCCACTCATTGCTGGCAGGACTGAACGAACCGGAATCCGACGGGGCGGATATTCAGTTACCTACGGTGCCAGCTTCGTCGCCGTGATGGGCTTTGATGAGCGTGGCCCAGTAGCGAAGGGGCTGCTGGTGTATGGCCAATCGGGTGATTCGCGTTCGCCACATCACGTCGATCAGGTGGAGGCGTTCTCCTCGAAATCCTTGCGCCCGATGCACTTCCACGACGAAGACATTGCGGCCGATCCGCACTGTGTCAGCGTCACGGTGACTGGGAGCACTGACTAGCGAGAAGCCCCGACTGCCTGTCGGTGTTCTACCTCAGCTGTCGCGTGGCGAATCGGATGTGGGCATGTCTTCAGCGAATTGAAGCATGAGCTCGCGACGGTTCTTCATCCCCGTTTTGGCGAACACTCGCGAGAGATGAGATTTCACTGTCTCGGCAGAAACGAAGAGCTTGTCGGCGACCTCGCGGTTGGTGTCCCCCGTTGCGACGAGTGAGGTTACGGCGAACTCAGTTGGTGTGAGCAAGTCCCATGCAATAGTTCTGTTCTGGGTTGCGCCTTGAGCCAGAAGGCGCGGCAAGTGCTCGAGTAGGTGGCGAGCTGCTGCCGGTAGATCACCAAAGCGTTGCGGTGTACGAGCCGTGGCGAGGTCCGGTCGGAGGGCTATGAGGGCGGGAGCTGTGGACAGGGACCGGGTTGCACGGAAGCGGTCCACTGCGGCGAACAAGTCCAACCCGAGGGAGGTGTCGCCCTCGTTGATGAGAATCCTCGCGCAACAGTCAATTGTGTATGCAGCATGTCGCCAGGCCCCTTGCTCGACCTCGGTTTGGAGCGCGGCCACGGCGTGTACCAATGCTCTGGAGGGCTGGCCGAGCCGGGCGTGGTGCTCGGCCTGTGAGCGGCCCAGCGCTGATTCGTTCAGCAGTGATCCGTCCCATTGAAGCTGGCTGTCCTCGACATCGAGGGAACCTGCGGCGATCAGAAGGTATTGCTCGTGGCTGGTCATCGAGGCGGCGCCAATCTGGCTGTTCAACTCGTTGGTCTCTCGGAGCCTCGCCACCGCGTTTGTCAGATCATTCTCGAAGAGCGCGGCTCCGCAGGTGGTCCATGTGAGGAAGGCGGTTGCCATGAGGTTGCCTTCATTGAAGGAGATTGGATACAGCACCTGAGC
>DORQ01000048.1:0-378 GCA_003514205.1 Acidimicrobiaceae bacterium | reverse complement strand
CCTGCTCCCATCACGCGCGTCGCAAGAGCAGTAGCTGGCGAGTTCATTGCGGCGATGAGGCCGGGCATTGAATGGAGTGCCTCGCCTTCAGCATGGCGTAATCGGGCACCATAGACGTGGCGCATCATTGAGATCGTGGGTGACGGGTTGGTGGTTTGGCGTGAGTTGAGACGGGGAATGATCTCTCGTGCCCGATTCAATTGGCCTTGATGAATGGCAATTGCCTCCGAACCCACGAGTGCGAAGGAGCCCCAATACGGGTGACTTTCCTCGGCACTGGTCGTGTCCTGTGCGAGGAGATCGACGGAGACGCCAACTCCTGCAGCGCCAGGCATCATGAAGGTGAACGTTGTCGCCCGATGGGCGTGCTGATTGTCG
>DORQ01000289.1:3789-4136 GCA_003514205.1 Acidimicrobiaceae bacterium | reverse complement strand
CCGGAGCAAACGAAGCGGATCCAGTCACGTCCGCCACGGCGGGAGCCCCAGGAGGATCCCCGACCTCGACGCCAGCGCAGGCCTCGGTCCCGCAATCAACCCAGGCGCCGGTCCCGACAGCGCCATCCACAGCTCTACCGGATCCGACGGCGACTACGTCTGAGGAGCCGGTAGGCCAACAAATCCGCGGCGTGGGGGCCAAGATCGTTGAGAACATGGAACGCTCACTCAGTGTTCCGACTGCAACCAGCTTTCGGGAAGTCCCCGCCAAGCTCCTTGAGGTGAACCGAGGCGTTATTAACGGCTACCTCGGCCGAACCAGGGGCGGCAAGGTGAGCTTCACCCAC
>DORQ01000289.1:1040-3664 GCA_003514205.1 Acidimicrobiaceae bacterium | reverse complement strand
GGCGGCAAGGTGAGCTTCACCCACATCATTGGCTATGCCATCGTGCAGGCAATCCGTGACTACGTTCCGCGAATGAACAACAGCTACGTGGAGGGTCCAAATGGAGAGCCTCGCCTCGTGGCGCCAGCGGAGATCAACCTTGGTCTTGCGATTGACAAAGAGAAGCCCGACGGCTCCCGCTCGTTGATCGTGGCCTGTATCCGAGACGCCGGCTCCCGAAGTTTTTCGGAGTTCGTTGCGCTGTATGACGAATTGGTTCGGAAGGCCGCTAGCAACAAGCTCACCCCCGACGACTTCGCAGGCGTGACCGTCACCCTCACCAATCCAGGAACCATCGGCACCGAACGCTCCGTCCCCCGTCTCATGCCAGGCCAAGGCGTCATCGTCGGAGTTGGTTCCCTTGCCTACCCGACCGAATTCGCCGCCGCCGACCCGAGAACGATCGCGGACCTCGGGATCTCCAAGGTGATGACCATTAGTTCCACCTACGACCATCGGATCATTCAAGGCGCCGAGTCTGGGATATTCCTGAAGCGCGTCCACGATCTCCTCGTGGGCGAGGAGAACTTCTACGAATCAATTTTCGAGTCAATCGGCGTTCCATACACAGCTGTTCATTGGCGAGTCGACGAGAACCCAGTCGACCGCGAAGAGTCAATGATTTCCAAGCAGATGCAGGTTGCAAATCTCATCAACATGTATCGAGTGCGCGGCCATCTCATCGCGAACCTCGATCCGCTCGCTGCCGAGCCGCCCAAGATGCACCCTGAGCTCGATCCAGCCACCTACGGACTCACCATCTGGGATCTCGATCGGGAGTTTCTCACTGGTCTAGAACGCGGCGTGTACGCGATGGTTGGCGGCACCGAGCGAATGAAACTCGGCAAGATTCTCGGCGTCTTGCGAGACGCCTATTGCCGAACGATCGGCATCGAATACACCCACATCCAATCAGTGGAAGAGAAGCGATGGATCCAGGAGAAAGTCGAGGGAGCGCCAACGAAACTCCCAGTGGACGAACAACGCCACATTCTCGACAGGCTGAACGCTGCTGAAGCGCTGGAGAAATTCCTTGCCACGAAGTGGATGGGTCAAAAGCGTTTCGGCCTTGAGGGCGCGGAATCGACAATCGCAGTGCTGGACGCGATTTTGGATCAAGCTGCCAACGAGAAAATGTCTGGTGCGGTTCTCGGCATGGCTCACCGTGGCCGGCTCAACGTCCTCGTCAACATTGTCGGCAAGAGCTACGAACAGCTCTTCAAGGAGTTCGAAGGTCACGTTGACCCTGACTCGATTCAAGGTTCGGGCGATGTGAAGTACCACCTCGGCCAGACAGGCACCTTTCAGGCCAGGTCGGGTGCAACGATTCCCGTGGAGCTTGCCGCCAACCCGAGTCATCTTGAGGCCGTCAACCCAGTTGTCGAGGGCATGGTCCGCGCGAAGATGGACCAGATTGGCCTCGATGCCGCACCGAGTGGCCGCTTTCCTGTCCTACCGGTGTTACTTCATGGCGATGCTGCCTTCGCTGGCCAGGGAGTGGTGGCCGAAACGCTCAACTTGTCGCTAATCAAGGGGTATCGCGTCGGCGGCACCATTCACTTGATCATCAACAACCAACTCGGATTTACCACGGCGCCTTCTGCCGCTCGCAGTTCCGAGTATTGCACCGACGTCGCCAAGACTGTGCAGGCACCGATATTCCACGTGAATGGCGACGACCCCGAGGCCTGTGTGCGAGTCGCCAGGCTGGCCCTTGAGTACCGCCAACGGTTCAACAAAGACGTTGTCATCGACATGGTGTGCTACCGCCGCCACGGCCACAACGAAGGTGACGACCCGAGCTACACCCAGCCAATCATGTATCGCCAGATCGAGGCACGACGAAGTGTGCGAAAGCTCTTCACAGAGGCGCTCGTTCGGCGCGGCGACATCAGTATTGAGGAAGCAGAACAGGCGCTGGTCGATTTCAATTCGAAACTGCAAACAGCGCTAGAAGCAACTCGACTCTCTGCCCCCGACGCCGAGGTCATCGCATTGCCCCATCCCCCCGCGGCCGGGGTATTGCCACATGTCGCGACCGGTGTGCCACAAGCGCAACTCGACCGGATTCACGAAGCACTCAACACCTGGCCAGAGAACTTCACTGTTCACCCGAAACTCGCCAAACAATTCGCAGCTCGGACAGCGATGTACGAAGGTGGCGAGATCGATTGGGCACTCGCAGAAGCCTTTGCGTTTGGATCACTTCTCGCCGAGGGGACCTCGGTTCGCCTCACTGGCCAAGACTCGCGTCGTGGGACATTCAGCCACCGCCACTCCACCCTTGTTGACTACAACAATGGGAATGAACATCTCCTCCTTTCGGGCCTTGAAACAGATGAAACGAAGTTCTGGATCTACGATTCGCTGCTGAGCGAATACGCGGTGCTCGGGTTCGAATATGGCTACTCGGTGACCAACCCTCAGGCGATGGTCCTCTGGGAGGCGCAGTTCGGCGATTTCCTCAATGGAGCGCAGATCATCATCGATCAGTTCATCGTTTCGGCTGAGAACAAATGGCATCAACATTCGGGACTCGTCATGCTGCTGCCACACGGGTTCGAAGGCCAAGGGCCGGAGCATTC
>DORQ01000289.1:377-883 GCA_003514205.1 Acidimicrobiaceae bacterium | reverse complement strand
GACAACATCCAGATCTGCAACGCAACGACCGCAGCCCAGTACTTCCATTTGCTTCGGCGCCAGATGCATCGAACCACCCAACGTCCGCTCATCATCTTTGCGCCAAAGTCGGGGCTTCGATCAAAGGCCTACCGGTCGCCCGTCTCGGAGTTCATCGACGGGGAGTTCCAAGAACTCCTGCCCGACCCGATGAACGTCAATGAGACAGCGGTAACTCGCCTCGTGCTCGCGTCAGGAAAAGTCGTCCATGAGGCCAGAGAGCAACGAGACAAGGTCGGGGCGGCAATGGCTGTGGCAGCCGTTGAGCAGCTCTACCCGTGGCCCTATGAGGCAGTAGCAGCTGAACTCTCCCGCTTTCCAAACTGCAAGGAAATCGTCTGGCTACAAGAGGAGCCCGAGAACATGGGGCCTTGGAATGGCATTAAGGGCAGACTGTTTGAGGCACACGGCGACTCCTATGAGATCCGTCGGATCAGTCGATCTGACGCCGGATCTCCCGCCACCGG
>DORQ01000289.1:0-158 GCA_003514205.1 Acidimicrobiaceae bacterium | reverse complement strand
GAGCGGGAGTGGACGCACTTCCACTAACGCTCAATCAGCACCAGCCGACGGCCGATCAACGTTGTTGGCACATGCGAAGGGAGATTCTTAGTGTCGCCATCAATCATCGATCCCTCTTCCTCCGCAGCTGAACCGGGCGCGCTGGCGGCGGCTCGGCC
>DORQ01000219.1:5016-13778 GCA_003514205.1 Acidimicrobiaceae bacterium | reverse complement strand
TGCAATCAGTTGTTGCTGGGAACTCGTCGGACTATCGGTCCCACAGCTTCACCGGCGAAGTGCCGGCCGGGTAGTAGCCCGGGAGCGGCCCTCGCATTGATCGATGCATGCGGGCAGTCATTCCCTCGGAGAGCTTCCCAGCGCTCATCATTTCGAGAAACAGGGAGGCTGCATTGCCGAAGTCGAACCAGTCTCGCTGCCAGTTCCATTGGAAATTGCCGGCATACCGAAACCAGCTTCCGCCGAGCCCGTGCACCTCATAGAGACTGCCGTCGGGGCGAGTTTCTTGAGCGACTTGACGCCAGAATCCGACCACCCAGCCCTGCTGATCATCGATGATGACTTCCTCATAGGGATACTCCCAGCCATCAAGTCCGCCCATTTCGGCACCGAGTGCAAGTTCGCGAATTTCTTCTCGCCCCACGGCCATGAAGTCGGTATCGGGACCGTAGTTCCAGCCGTAGGTTGCATCCTCAGTGTAGAGATCCGCCATTGGGCGCCAGTCGCCGGCGGCCTCGGCATCGCGATTCGCTGTGATCCACAGCTGGACCATCTCTTCGAGTTCTGAGCGCGGAAATGCTGGCATTGGTTATCCCTCGTTGGTTCCGGTTGTTGCGGTTGCTTCGATTTCAATGATGGAGAGCGCGTGGGTCGGGCAGTATTTCACGGCCAACTCCACTGCTCGACGAAGTTGATCCTCGGGCAGTGGTGTCAACACCTCAACGGTGTTGGCCTTCGCCACCACGAAGACCTCAGGGGCCTCCGCCTCACATACGCCATGTCCTTGGCAGAGTGCTTGGTCAACCACGACTCGCCAGGCCATCAGACTGCGCCTGACTGGGAACGACGACGCTTGTATCTCACCCGGCACGGCTGGCTGAGTTGAACCACCATTTTGGAGTGGTCGTTGCGATATGAATCAAGAGGCTGCGCCGGCTCGAATTCCCAATCGCGAAGCAACACACAGAAGATGGTCTTGAGCTGCATCAGCGCGAATGCTGCGCCGACGCAGCGGTGACGCCCTGCACCGAAGGGGATCCAGTTCCACGGGTTGTCAAGATCATCCTGGCGCGGGTCGATATAGCGACTTGGGTCAAACACGTTTGCGGATTCAAACACCTCGGGAAGGCGGTTCGACACCGCTGGGGAGGTCCCCACCAGCGAGCCGACAGGAATCGTGTGGCCCTGCACTTCAAAGGGCTCCATCACCATCCGCAGAAGCAGAATCAGTGGCGGATGCATCCGCAAGGTCTCCTTGATGGCAGCTTCAAGCCAGGGGACCTCTCGAAGGTCCTGGTAGGTGATCACGCCCTCGCCGGCTTCGGCCAGCGCGTCCATCTCCCCGACCACATGCGCCATCACCTCTGGGTTGCGAAGAAGTTCAATGATGAGCCAGGAGGCAGTGCTCGAAGTGGTGTGGTGTCCGGCGAACATCATGGAAATGAACATGCCAGTCACCGTGTCTGCGCTGAACTGACAGTTACCCTGCTTCGTCTTTGATCGACATGAGAACGTCGACGAGGTCGCGTTCACCAATCACCTCCCCAGCTCCAGCCTCGCGCCGCTGCATGATCGCCTCAATCCGTTCGACGAGGGCGACTCGAGCAGCGTCACGGCGGCGAAAGCTCTCGATGTCGGCGTAGGGATCCACGAATGCCAGCGCGTCAGTTCCCTGCTCCAAATCATGAAAAAGGTGCGCTATTGAGACATCAAGTTCCTCGCGGAATCGGGTTCCGATCAGACAGGAGGTGGAGGTGTAGATGAACAGCTCGGCAGTCCAATCGAGCAGATCAATCTCGCCCTCCTCATCCCATTCAGCGACCATCCGCTCGATCTCAGTGGTGATGGTGGCCGCGTGGCCGCGCATGAACTTGTCACGTAGCGACTGGTTATGCAGCGCCCGTCTGCGTTCTTCTGGGGTTGCGTCGAACACGACACCCTCGCCGAAGACCGGCGTCATAAAGGGATACGCCGCTGCCTGATCCAGTTCTTCATCGGAGGCCCGGAAGAACACCTCATTGGCATCTGCCCCGGTGAGCAGCACGACTTCTTTGTCGGCGAGTCGGAACGCCCCGACGTCGCCGCACTCATCTCGAACTCGCTGCATCAGGCCGATCGGATCAGATCGCAGCTCCTCCAAGTGCCCCGTTTCACCGTCATCGCCCGACACTCGGGGAAGCTCAACCGCTGACGGCATGGGATGTTCCGTGGAATTCGAACGCGTATTGGACATGTGTCCAGATACTTGTCCAGTACGGCGAACCTGTCAAGGGACAGCGGCACGCGCACTCGAGGATCAAGTCTTCCGGTGAGGCAATCCGCCACCAAAGTTGTACGGTAGAAGCAGATGGGGAACGCCTGATGACTTCGAGAGTGGATGGCGAGCGCCCCAGGTTCAGAACCAACGCGCCGCCAATTGGCCACAGTCCGCCCCTAGATGGCGTTCGCGGCATTTCCGTGCTGCTGATCCTTCTCGTTCACGCCTCGTATTACAACTTCGAGTCGCTGGCCGTGATGGTCGATTTCTTCTTCGCCGTGAGCGGCTTCCTGATTACCACCCTGTTGTATGAGCAAGACGCCAAGAAGGGCAGTATCGACCTCAAGGAGTTCTACTGGCGGCGGGTCTTCCGACTCCTTCCCGCGATGTTTGCCGTGGTACTTGGCTCCGTGGTGCTCTTTCTGATCTTTGGGGACACAAAGCTCCGCAGAGATGTGCTCAATGACGCACTGGCAGCTCTCACCTACATGTACCACGTTGTCCACCCAGTGGCCTCGGAGATCGCCACCAGCAGCGGTCCGCCCGAACGGCCCTTGCTCCACCTGTGGTCACTCTCGGTTGAAGAGCACTTCTATTTCTTTGGAGTCTTCCTCGTCATTGGCACGATTCGCTTTAGGGCAATCCGCACCGTGACCCTTGCCCTCGGAGCCGCGTGGGCGTTGATCGCCATTGCCCGGGCGACTGGCCACGTTGGTCCGAGGTTCGCCTGGTACCAGCGACCTGACTCACTCATGATCGGCGTAATCGTCGCCAACATTCATGCCATGGCGCCCCGGGAACTCCCTCCAAAGGCTCAACGCCTTCTCACTCCCCTGGCCTATGTCGCCACCGCAGTGATTGCGCTCACCATCGCCGTGGGGATTCAGCCCCTCGCCCGGCGCTATTACATCGCAGTCAACCCGCTCAACGGCGCCAAACTGACCGACGGGTTGTATTGGGGGGAGTTCGGATTCTCAGTGTGCAACCTCGCATTCGGTATCGCACTCTTTGCGATCGTCCGTGTGCCAGGGTTGCGACTCACCAAGATCCTGAGCTGGAAGCCGTTCCAGGCACTCGGGATCCGCTCCTACAGCCTCTACCTCATCCACGTGCCGCTTGCGGTTCTGCTCATCCACATCTTTGGAGAGTCACAGCCAGCACTCGCAGGCCTGCTCTATCTCGTGCTGCTTCCGATCGGAACCGAACTGCTCCACAAGCAGATAGAACAGCGCTACCTGCGAAAGGGCCGAGCCTGGCTGAGCTCCCGCAACGTCACGAGCACCCCCGCAGCTGTCGGTTAAACCTGATCACACGTCTTCCGAGCAAACCGCTTGATCACTGGGTTTGCACCGTCAAGATCGCAGCGATGCGCAATCGGCACTCGCCGCCAGCCACGCTCCTTCACCGCGGTATCCACCAGCCCTGAGGGCACCAGGGAGATCACCGCCCACGAGACTCCCTCGTCCAGCGGAATCTCAATGATCTCAGCGCTGGTGGGCAGTTTGGAAAGATCGGGACCCGGCCACATGAGCACGAGATCCGACAGTAGGTATTCAGACCTCGGCTCCTCTCCCGCCGCAGTTCGCTCGAGGAGGGGAAGGCCGACAACGAGGTTGGCCTCGCGTTCCTGCAGTTGCTCGACGGTGGCCATCCGGACATGGCCTGGAAAGTAGATCGGCAAGGTGTCGCCCTCGCGAGCAATCTTCGGCTCCGACAATCCCAGCATGTCAACAGTGGGAAGGTCGCTCACATACGGAATGACACCTGCTGGCGCAACCGCAATCTGTGGGGAACGCTTGACGTCCTGGCCGTTCGGAAACGCATCCTGCAAGGCCTCCCCCATTGCATACCAACTCGTTGATGATTCCGTAGGCCAGTGATTCAGCAGCGGAATCCCCAGGTTGGGCCCGGTGAAGGGCAGCACCCGATGCAGCAGTGAAAAAAGGAGGAGCACCGAGATGAGACCCAGTTGACGGCCCCGGCTCCGTACTGGATTAATCACTTCCGCAGCGATACAGCCAAGCACTGGAAGCACCGGCACCATAAATCGGTACTCCATGAAATCTGCCCCCACATAACAGATGTAGGCACCCCACACCGGAAGTGACACCATCAGGACCCAGAGGCGCCGGTTCGATCGAATCGTCGGCCACACCCTGCGTGCCCGACCGATCAACAGAAAGGCACCGTAGGTCAGAAAGAAGAACAGCAGATACGCCACGCCATACAGGAGTGGCGTCAGCGGGGACCCAGCGGATTTCGCGTAGAACGTGTTTGGCAGGAGGTTGCCGTAGTAGTCGAGCTTCCACAGCATCCAGGGTCCGCAGATCAACAGCGGCAGAGCGCCAAGCTGAAGACTCGCAACCACCATGTTCTTGGGGCGCGCTGCGCTGTCCGAGGAGCCCCACACCTGCCAGAGGGTGGCCAGAAACCACGTGGCGATCAGCACGGCTGAATCGAGGCGGGTTAACAACGCTCCGGCCGCTGCGAGTCCGGACAACACGCGAGCCTTGCCCAGATCTGCACCAATCTCACCCTCTGGAATCACGTGCTCGATCGCCACGATTGCGCAACACAACAACAACCCTGTCTGCAGCATCGTTTCAAGGCCACTAGATCCGTAGAGCAGAAAGGTCATGTTCGCCACCAGAACTGCCAGCGTCAACAGGACCTTTGCCTCCGACTGGAACACCAGCGAGGCGAGTCGAGCCACGGCCACCAACGTTCCAGCAAACACACACAGGCCCAACACAATGCTGAACCACGGGGAACTCCATTGGAGTTTCTCAGGAATGACGTGAAGAGCCGTCCACAGGAAATTGGTATAGCCCTCCACCCGGTCGCCTTCGTTGAACACAAACCCGTGTCCACGCGCTGCATTCTTCGCGTACCGGTAGGAAATGAACGCATCGTCTTGAACGAACCGCACCCAGTAGGCAGCAATCAATCCAGCGCCACAGAGCAAGTACTTTGCCTGGCGGGCGCGTACCCCAACGAACGATTCGATCCACGTCACCATCATCGGGGGCCAGCGTATCGGCCCAAGTGGAATCCTCGAGTAATGGTTACGTAAAGGTGAGTTGCGCCCGAAGGAGGCTCTTGCCGCTATGGGTCGGCGTTCCGTCAGCTGGTTCAAGTGAGACGTCCACAACCGGGTACTTCGTCGGGTTCACCGAATCAGGAATTGCGTACACCCCACTTGCGGTCACGGGCCCAAGGGACACCATCCCATCCACGTTGGTGTCGATCAGCCACAGCTCAAGGTAGTGATTGCTGTCCGAGAGCGACTCTGGAATTCTGACCCGAAGCTCCCGATGTCCATCTCGCTCGATCAGCTCCGCCTCTGGCCGGTCGGTGACGTTCTCCGATTCCGCACCGAGACCCTCGGAACTCAATTCAGCGCTCGCGAGTTGTTTGGAATCAGGGCGCACCACCAGCATCGCAATCCCGCCCAACACCACCGCCGCAGCTGCGACAGCAAGCAGTTGTTGCATCCGGCCCGAACCCCGGCCAAAGAGAAAGCCGTCGTTGCGGGCTGCCTGCCTTCTGCCAATCGGGATCGGAGCGGCGACCGAGCCTTCCGGCTCTGCCTGTGCCTCAGCCTCAGTCGCAGTCGCAGTCTCAGTCTCAGTCTCAGTTGTGTCGACGGTTGCAGCCTCGTCGAGTCTGTCAGCAGCAATCGCCGCCTCAATTCGTTGCCACACCATAGGTGGGGGGCTCGTCAGCGCCGTATCCTCGTCGGTCAAGGAGGCCGCCAAGTGCCGAAGTTCATCTTCAGTTGGCATTGAGTCCTCCCATCAGATGCGCAAGCCGGGCGAGGCCGCGACGCACGTCACTCTTCACGGTACCTAACGGCAAGCCAAGCTCCTCACTGAGCTCAACATGGGTCATCTGCTCGAAATAGCACCGTGTCACCACGATCCGCTGCCGTTCGGTGAGTTGGGACAGTGCATGAGCCAGAAGCATTCGATCGGCCGTGGTGTCCTCTGAGGAAGCTGAAACGGAACTGTCCGGGCGAAGCGTTGCCCCAACCCGATCGGAGAGATTGTCGATTCGCGTCGAGGACCGCAACGCGTCAATCGTTCGGCTTCGAGCCATGACCATCAGCCATGCGCCGAGGCTGCCCCGGTCAGGGTCGAAATTCTCACGCCGACGCCAGGCCTCGATGAAGATCTCCTGCGTCACGTCCTCGGCTGGAACTGCGCCAATCCGGCGGGAGCAGAAGGTGTAGACCAGCGCACCGTACTGTTCATAGGCACGGTGGAGTGCGTCCGGCGAGCCCGCTCGAAAGGCCACATCCAGTTCGTCTTGCATGCCCAAGTCGTCCTGAGCTTGGTTATCCGACTCTGCGCCGATCAAGTTTCCAACCTCTTGCGTTGCCATCGCGGTTACCTGCCCGCCAACAGCGTACTCCGAGTACGCCGCACACTGTGATCCCACCAGTGGCGACACACTGGGTGCCATCAACTCAGGTCGTTCCAACAGGGCGGTCATACCCAGTGTTACGAAGAGAGGCAACCGTTCGGATGCAACAAGTCCTTCCGAGCGCAATCTCGAGTCAGAGTGAACTCAGTTCGGTGTAGCCAGCTGTCGAGCATGCCGTTGAAAGAACGACCAGATCAGCTGAGTCGCATCGATATCAAAGGTCGTGTGACCGACCACCGGCGCAATCGCCTGTGAGAACTCGCTGCCCGGCCAGGCATGGCCTCCGCCCGACACGATGTAGAACTCAACCTCAGCGCCTGCCGGGCAGTCAAAGACACGATGTGTGACCTCCGGCGAGACTGCCTCATCGACAAATCTGCCAGAGCAGCCGTTGCGTGTGGCGCAGGCTTTCGCGTTCGCTGGATATCCAGCACCGTCCAGCACCGTTGGAGGGACCACTGTGGTGACTGGAGTTTGACCTGGCTGATTCGATTCCAGAATTCCATCAACGTCTCCCACCCCGCCGTTGTAGAGCAGGAATCCATCCGCAGTACCGTGAAATGAGATCACTGGAACAGGGGTGATTGAATCACAGCTTTTCCACACCGTGATTCCTGCGACTGGGGCGACAGCGGCGAACACTTGGGAGCGCGAACACGCAAGCAACGAGGACATCATCGCGCCGTTGCTCAGTCCGGTTGCGTAGATCCGGGCGAGGTCGACGCACTGTTCTGAGGTGATCTCGGCGATCATGGCGTCGGTAAAGGCAAGATCGATGTTGTCAGGCGAAGGTTCAGCGAGAGCGCTGGCCTTCCAATGGATGGCCTCACCGGTGCCATTGGGGGTGGCCAGTATGAACTGCTCACCGGCAGCAAGCTCTGACATGGCGCTCATCTTGAGATGAACTGCCGCACCCTCTTTGTAGCCGTGATAGTCCACGATGAGCGGGCGTGGAACCGAGGGTGACGGTGTCGGCGGAGCTACGAGGAAGTACCACCGGTCGAGTCCTCCGGCTGCTCGTTCTCGGCGCTCCTGGGGGACTTCGACACCTGAGGCCGATGCACAACCGGCCGATGGCACGGGGTCGATCTCGACGGTGCCAGCCGCGCCCGCGCCGCTCGTACCAGTGACTCCACTCACGCCTGATTTGCCGGTTGGGCCATCGACCTTGGAGTTTCTGCTCGACGCGTCGCCATCGGCTTTGTTCAAGCCCCCGTCGGACCCACAAGCCCCAAGGAGCGATGCCACGAGCGCAAGACCCACAACTAGCACCAACCTCGGAGACCCGGCTCTCTGGAGGGGTGCTCTGAGCGATAGGCGGTTCGGAGGCTGTGATCTCATAGCGGAAGGGTACCGGAGGTGATCCCTAACGATTGCCGCGAGGCAGGTAGCGCCCTTCACGGGTGCCGACCACCTGGCCGTTCTCCAAGATCTGCGACCCACGGAGCCACACGTCGGTGACTCTGCCGGTGAGTTCCATTCCCTCAAAGGGCGTGTAGCCCTGAGTGGATGGAGAGTCTGCGGCAGCCACGGTGTAGGAGTGCTTTGGATCGAGCGCAACCAAGTCAGCGTCGAAACCAACCTCCAGATCGCCCTTGTTCGTGCATCCGTATCGTTGGGCTGGCTGCGTGCTCACGAGTCGGGCGATGGCCGCTGGGGAAAGTCCGCGGCGAGTCCCCTCACTAAACAGGCCACTCAGGAGATACTCCGTACCGCCGAATCCACTTTTGGCGAGCCAGACATCGTCGGGATTCTCCGCTGCAACCTTGTGTTCGAGCTTGCAACACGCGTGATCGGAAACCACCCAGTCCACCTCGCCCGCAAGAACATGGTTCCACAGCGCCTCAACATCCTCCCTGGGTCGAAGCGGTGGGTTCACCTTTCCGTACACACCATTGGCCGTGTCGATATCGGCGAGAAGGTGGCCAATAGTGACCTCGCGCCGGAAGTTCACCGCAGGAAATGCTCGCTCCATCCGCAGCGCCGCATCCATTGCTTTCGCGCCCGACAAGTGCAGCAGGTTGATGTTCGAACACTCCGTCTCATGCGCTAGATACGAGGCAATGGTGACTGCCAGCCC
>DORQ01000219.1:0-4719 GCA_003514205.1 Acidimicrobiaceae bacterium | reverse complement strand
GGCGATGCCTCGCATGACGAATTCGAAATGTGCATAGTCGTACCGCTCGCCAGGCGGCGTCATCAAGAACTCTGCCTGATCCGAAGAGCGCCCATGCAGGCCGTGGGAGCCGTAGAACATGAAGATCTTGAATGAGGTCACGCCGTATTCCTCGATCAATCGCGGGATTTCCTCGATATGGCTTGCCTGCATCGGCGCCAGATGAAACGCATAGTCCACATGAGAATTGCCCGAGATCTGGTCGAGGACCTGCGGGAAAAACTCTCCGTAGGAGCCTCCTTGATTGAGGTAATACTGCCCGGTGCGCATGTAGTTGATCACCGTCGTGGTGCCACCGAAGGCAGCGGCCCGACTTTCCGAGACAGCATCCTCGGCGAGTGGTGCGTAGATGCCCATATGGGTGTGAGCGTCGACCACACCGGGAAAGATGAACGAGCCTTTCGCATCGACTACCGGTCCTTGCGCAGACTGGGCGAGGCCCGGCTCCAACGCCGCGATCCGACCAGCGCTCACCCCAATATCAATGCCAAGGTCAGTTCGATCCAGCGAGGGACGAACCACCTGCGCATTCGTGATGATGAGGTCAAACTTCGCTTCGGTGCCAAGCTCGTGCATGGTGACGTCCCCTCCCGATGGACAAGTCGGGCGCTGCAGTCTCAGCGAATGGGGCGCCCACGTGCCGATCGTACAGCGGAACGCTGTTCCGTTGAAAGGAACACAGCCAGGCAGTGCGGAAATACACGAACGAGCGCCCAGCAGTGCCTGTCCGCGAGATTCGACATCGGCGGAAGAGCAAGCGACGACGACGACGATGCAAACGCCTCCGACGGGTGCTTCTCCTCAGGGCTCATTTGGCGCTCCGGTGTCTGGGACTGCAAGGGTTGGCGGTGGTGATTGAGACGCACACGACAACCCCGACCAATGCAGCCCGCGATGCCGACGCTCTCGTCATCGGCGGTGGCCCTGCGGGAGCTGCTTTCGCCATTCGGGCCGCGCGCGCAGGCCTCAAGGTGATCCTGTTCGACAAGGGCGCCCCTGGCCGAGACAAGATCTGCGGTGATGGCCTCACCCCTCGTGCCGTCAAGGCGCTCAACGATCTCAACATCGCTCTCGATGACTCTCATTCGATCCTCGGGTTACGAATGATCGCCAATAAGACTCGGCGGCAATTGAACTGGCCAGGCATCGATCCCTATCCAGCACAAGGGGCCGTCTGGAAACGCCGCAACTTCGACCAACGCCTCCTCGACGAGGCCGCCGAGGCCGGTGCCGAGATTCATCGGGATGTGGAAGCACTCCCAATTCTCGAAGGCCAGACTGCCGTCGGGGTCCACGCGAGTGACCGCACCTACCGTGCCCCGATAGTCATCTTGGCCACCGGAGCCCCTGGAGCCGCTTCACGCCTCCTGGGTGCAGATCGAGATCCAAACGAGGTCTTCGGTCTGGCAATCAGAACCTACGCCGAATCGCCTCGACACGCCGAACAGTACCTCGAGGCCTGCCTCACCATGCGAGACAGTTCGGGAGCTCCGAACCTCGGCTATGGATGGATCTTCCCTGCGGGCGACGGCACAGTGAACATCGGTGTCGGCGCGCTGTCCACCATGAAGGGATTCAAGAAGCTCAACCTCAACTCGCTGCAAGCCACCTACCGCTCCATGGTGCAGCAGGAATGGGAGTTGGGCCCAGACCTTGAACGACCTCGGGCCTGGCGTCTACCAATGGCTACCACCAAACGACATGGCCCCGGCTGGCTTGCGCTCGGCGATGCTGCTGGCCTCGTGAATCCAATGACCGGCGAGGGTATCGACTACGCGTTGGAATCAGGCATCCTGGCAGCAGACCTCGTCCTCGCGGATGTGGCGAAAGCCCCAGAACGCTATGACGCTCAGATAGCGGCGAGTTTCGATGGGTTTCTTCGAACCGGTCGAAGGTTCACGTTCCTGGTTGGGCACCCGCTCATCTTGAACCTGGGCCTTCGAGCGACTGTCGGCACAGAGGCCATCGCTGCTATCACCCTTCAAGTAATGGGCAATCTCGTCGACACCTCCACTCCAGGTGCTGGCGGCCGAACCATGCGGATCGCAGATCGACTCTTCGCCGCGGCCGACCCACTCTTGCGAGCAACTCGGGCAAATCGAAACGAATGAGCAGGCGCCCCATGATGCCTGCGAGGATCAGCTCGCAGCGAGCTTGAGCCTAGAGATCGAGGAGTGAGATCACCGCTGGCCAGGTTCTCTCCGCCACCGCCGTTGCTTCGCTGCCCTCGGACACGAGTTTGAATGCCCCATTCACGAGGGCGACAACCAGCGCTGTGAGTTGCTCGACCTCGTCGGTGGGACGTGGCTTGAGCGAGGCGATCGCCGACGACAGTGCAACAACAACCGAGCGATGGGCTTGGCCGATGAGTTCTCGAGTAGCTGGCTTCAGGGAGGTTGCAGAGTTCACAATGCGCACTGCTCGCGCATGGCTGGGATCTGCCACTGCCTCCAGCTGATCGAGGAACCACGTCCTGATGCGCACGGCTGGAGCCAGATCGGAGTTCAGAATCTCCTCGGAGTGCGCCAGCACGGGCGACATCTCCGCAATGATCCATTGCACCACGAGGGCGTCTTTGTCTGGCACATACCGGTACAGGCTGTTGCGAGCGAGGCCAATTGCTTCGGCCACATCTCCCAATGAGGTGTCGTCGATCCCACGTTCGACGAACAGAGCGACTGAGGCCCCATAGAGCGCTGCCTGCATCTTCGCTACATGACGCTCAATGCTGGACTCGCTGATTCTCGGCATCCACGCTCCTCGTCGATCTCAGATCCCGGGCACGGCCACCAGCGCCCCGTCCACCATGTGAAGTCGCTGATCTGCGTGCTCCAGGTGGCGAAGTTCATGAGTGACGAGCAGTGTTGCGATTCCGTTTGTTCGTGTGGTGGAGACAATCAGGTCCAAGATCTCTTCGCCACGATTCTGATCGAGCGAAGCAGTCGGCTCATCGACCAGCATCACACTGGGTTCGGTCATCAGCGCTCGCGCAATGCCAACGCGCTGACGTTCACCGCCAGAGAGGGCGGCGGGCCGGTGATGACCACGATTACCGAGGCCCACCATCTCCAAGAGCGATGCCGCGCGCGCCCGAGCGGCGGCATCAAGTTGTCCTCGCGCGTGGGCAACAAACTCCAGTTGTTCAAGCGCCGTCAATGCGGAAAAGAGGTTGGCAGACTGAAAGATGAACGCAAGTTCCTTCCGTCGCAACTCAACTTGCTCGGAGGCCTTGAGAGCCAGCGCCGATCTCCCATTGATGGTGACTGCCCCAGCGTCGGGAGAGCGGAGCAGCCCCGCCACTGCAAGCAGCGTGGACTTTCCAGACCCAGATGGGCCCGTCACAACTGTGACTTCACCCGCGTTGGCCGAGAGAGAGACGTTATCGAGAGCCGAGATTTCGCTTTCACCGTCGGCGTAGCGAACTGTGAGGTTTTCAAGTTTGAGCGACATACCTACCGGATCAGCTTCCTGCGCCGAGCGCAATAATTGGATCAACACTGAGGATCCGTTTGACAGTTATCAGACTTCCCGCAAGACCCGTCACGATCAGGCCGAGCGATGCGGCGAGCACCGCGAGCGGCTCCAGTTTGAACGGGACCGCTCCCGGGACAGCTAACCCAACGCCATACCCCACGATCGTCCCGATCAGCGTCGCCACAAACAGCAAGATCGCAAGTTGTCCGAGAGCGTCCCGAACCACATACCCGTTGGAGGCACCGAGCGCCTTCATGATTCCGATCTCGTGAGTACGCTGCACCGTCCAGACCGTGAAGAACGCCCCAACGATGAGAATTGAAATCACGAAGAGGAAGCCGCGAATCAACGTCATTGTTGAGGTTTCTGCCTCATAGCCCGGCGATCCGTTGAACGCCTCCTCTTTGCTGAGGAGGTCCATCCCTGCGGACTTGGCAACCGAGGCGACCTCTGCCGTGCTTGAGTCGGACATTCTGAGTGCGTAGGCCGAGAAGCGATCGCGAGGGTCGCTGCCATACAACGCCGTTTGCCACGTCTCAAGGGAGGTATACGCGATCGGAACATGGCCGTAGGAGCCAGCCTGAGTAACGCCAGCAACTGTGAGCGTCATCTCGTTGCCGAGGAGGGTTAGCGTGTCGCCAACCTTGATCCCGTCCTGTGCGATCTCCTCCGAAATCACAATCGTCCCGGGCTTCTCAAGGGCTGCACGGCCATCTGCCCGAGGGATGAGAAAGCTATCTGCGGCGACACCAAATACTGCAAGGTCGACGTTGTCTCCCGTGGAGGCCTTGCTGTTGAAGAACGACATTCCGAGCTCGCTCGAATCAACTCCATTCAACTTCAGCGCATCTGCCGGAAGCGGGGTCAGAGTACTTTTCGAGAAGGTTCCAGCGGACTTTTCCTGAACCAACAAGTGCGTGAGCCGTTGCGCGCGAAGTCCAGATATTCCGTCGTCGACCAACCCCGTTGCCAGACCCGACAGCAAGACCCCAAGAAAGGCTACGAGTGCAACGACGAGGCCGACCAACACAAACCGGCCTCTCGCTACCTTGAGTTCTCGTATGGCAATGAACATGACTTCTCCAGTTCCGGGCGCAGTCTCTTCCCTGACACAGGGAGGCGGTTCCAGTTCCGGAGGTTAGCGACACCGCGTCGACATGATAGCGACTCTGTGTCGCTAACTGAAATCCAGACCGACATCCAGAC
>DORQ01000229.1 GCA_003514205.1 Acidimicrobiaceae bacterium | reverse complement strand
GGTCCACGAGGCGGTCCGGCCGGCCCGCGGCTACGACCACCGCCGAATCCGCCGCCGCCGAAGAACGCCTCGAAAATGTCGCCAAGGCCGCCGCCCGCAAACGGGTCACCGCCACCCGAAACTCCCTCGGGTCCGAACCGGTCATATCGTGCCCGCTTGTCGGGATCACTCAATACTTCATAGGCCTGGGAGAGCTGCTTGAACACGGCGTCTGAATCGTCGTTGCCAGGGTTCGCATCAGGATGATGGATTCGAGCTTCGCGGCGATATGCCTTCTTAATCTCATCTGCTGTTGCACTGCGGCTCACGCCGAGCAACTCGTAATAATCTGTGGTCATCTACCGACTCGTACCCTTACTTCGAACCTTCGGTGAGCATCTTGCTCAGCCTCTGAGAGATCACCGCCACAGCTGCAACGGTCTCGGTGTAGTTCATCCGTGTCGGACCCAACACACCAATCGTGCCGGCTCGTTCCCCGTCGACTTCATAGGGAGCGAGAACCAGCGAACACTCTGCGAGTGGCGCAATTCCGCTTTCGGAACCAATCGCTACCGTCATCCCTCGATCCATGACGTCACGAAGCAACGAGACAACAGTTAACTGCTGCTCGAGCAGCTCCAACACTGACTTCAGATTCGATGTGAGATCCAAGGACAGGGCGATGTTGGACGTCCCCTCCACATAAGCGCTGTTCCGTGACTGGTTCAGGGCCTTCTGCAGGGCCTCCACTGCTTCGGTAACCAGCAGATCAACCTCTGGCTCGCCAGCACTTGGAGGTACCGTGACCTCGCCAATTCTTGCGCCGACGAGATGGCCCGCAAGCGCTCGACTCGCCCATCCAACATTGTCGGCGGAGAGCTCCTCCGAATGATCGACAGACTTTTTGACGAGCTCTCCCGAGGAAAGCACCGCGACGATGAGGTACAGCGTGGGCGACAAGTCCACGAGTTGCACCGAACGAATCGTCGTTGAGTCCTTAACGTCGGTCGTGACCACCGCTGCAGTTGACGTGACCGTTGAGAGCAACCGCGAGGTGGATCGTAACATCTCGTCGAGTTCACCATGTGCCTTGGCGAAGAATCCTCGAACCGTCCGAGCATGATCTGCGCTCAGCTCGCCAGGCCCAATCGCATCAACGAAATGACGGTACCCCTTCTCTGTTGGCACTCGACCAGCCGATGTATGGGGCTGCATCAGGTAGCCTTCGCGCTCAAGCAATGTCATGTCGCTACGAACCGTTGCTGGAGACACGCCAACCTCGGTCGCCTCCACAATGTGGGTGGAGCCAACGGGTTGCGCTGTCTCGATATAGGTCTGCACTACGGCACGAAGAATTGCGGACTTTCGATCATCAAGCATGGCTGGCACTCAGTGTACGCGAGTGCCAGCAGCGATGGGCAGTCATGCAGACTCGAGCCCAGTCACGGCTCATCCTCGCCAGTCGCTACGGCACTCAGTGGTAGCGATCTGTCTCAGTCGTCGAGACGAAGCGCGGTGATGAAGGCGTCGGAGGGAAGCTCAACGCGCCCGATGTTCTTCATTCGCTTTTTGCCTTCCTTCTGTTTCGACAACAGCTTCTTCTTCCGAGTGATGTCGCCTCCGTACAGTTTCGCGGTGACGTCCTTGCGGTACGCCTTGACTGTTTGTCGGCTGATGATCCTGCCGCCGATCGCTGCCTGAATCGGCACGTCGAACTGCTGACGGGGAATGATCTCCTTCAGCTTCTCAGTCATTTTGCGCCCGTAGTCGTACGCCTTGTCTTTGTGGACGATCGAGCAGAACGCGTCCACCGCCTCCTCGTTGAGCAGAATGTCCACCCGAACGAGCGCTGCAGCGTCATAGCCATCAGGCTCATAGTCCAGCGAGGCGTAACCTTGGGTCCGGCTCTTCATCTGGTCGAAGAAATCAATCACGACCTCAGCAAGGGGAATTCGGTACTTCAACTCCACGCGTTCGGGGGAGAGATAGTCGAGCTTGACCATGACGCCACGCCGACCTTGGCAGAGCTCCATCAGGGTTCCGACGTAGCTTGAGGGCGTGATGATGGAGCATGCGAAGTAGGGCTCAAGAATTGCCTTGACCTCAGTGGGGGGTGGCAGCTCGGCTGGGTTATCGACCACTACCGTCGTGCCGTCGGTGCGAAGAATCTGGTACTCCACCGAGGGAGCAGTCGCTATCAGGTTCAGTCCATGCTCGCGCTCAAGTCGTTCACGAACGATCTCCATATGCAACAGCCCGAGGTAGCCGACCCGGAAACCGAATCCAAGCGCTCCCGACACTTCGGGCTCATAGGAGAACGAGCTGTCATTCAGCCTCAGCTTCTCAAGGGCCTCTCGAAGATCCTCGAATGCGTCGCCATCAACGGGATACAACCCACAGAACACCATGGGCTTGGGCTCCATATAGCCCTCAAGGGGCGCAGCAGCGGGTCGAGCAGCTTCTGTGATCGTCTCACCGGAACGGGCCTCACCAACATCTTTGATGCCCGCAATCAGGTAGCCCACCTCGCCGGGCCCGAGGGATTTTGCAGGAGTGTTCTCTGGCCTGCGACCGCCGACCTCAAGTGCTTCATGAGTGACCCCAGCCTGCATGAACTTGAGTTTGGCCCCGGTGCGAAGCTCACCGTTCATCACACGGATCGAGGAGACAACGCCACGATATTGGTCGAAATGGGAATCGAAAATCAGGGCTTGAAGGGGCTCGTCGATCTCGCCTGTTGGCGCAGGAATTCGCTCGATGACGGCATCGAGTAACTCGCTGACTCCCTCCCCCGTTTTGGCGGATATTCGCAGGATCTCGTTCGCGGGGATTCCGAGCACTTGCTCGATCTCGGCCGCATACATGTCGGGGTCCGCGGCGGGCAGGTCGATTTTGTTGAGGCAGGCCACGATCTCCAGATCGTTCTCGAGGGCCAGATAGCAGTTAGCGAGCGTCTGCGCTTCGATGCCCTGGCTGGCGTCAACTACCAAGATCACACCCTCGCAGGCTGCGAGCGAACGGGAGACCTCATAGCCGAAATCCACATGGCCGGGAGTATCGATCAGGTGAATCACGTGGTCGCGGTAATCGAGGCGAACCGACTGCAGCTTGATCGTGATGCCACGTTCACGCTCAAGATCCATACTGTCGAGGTACTGCGCGCGCATCTCACGAGCGTCCACGGCGCCACAGATCTCAAGGATGCGGTCAGCCAAGGTCGACTTTCCATGATCGATATGGGCAATGATCGAGAGATTTCGAAATCGGGATAAGTTAGTCACAAGAGTTCCAGGGGGAGACGGGCACACAAGAGCCCTGCGCAACGGTAGCAAGGACCGGGCCATTCCTCCGATCCTGCTCTGCAGGTGGCACCACAGCGCTTCCTCCAGGGTGGTGGACTGACGGAGGCGAGCAGCGGAGTGAGCCCCCAGTGTGACGGGACCCCCCAGCACCAACTATGCTTTCTCCCGTGTGCGCGCCCGTTGAGGGTCGTGCCCAACTTCACGAAGCTACTCCCGAGATTGCAAGGTTCACCGTGGCCAACATCAAGAGCCAGATCAAACGAAATAAGCAGAACGAAAAGGCTCGCCTTCGCAACAAGGCCGTGCGCTCCAACCTGAAGACTCGAGTCAAGGCTGCTGAGACTGCTGCCCCCGAGGATGCTGCCGCAACCCTGCGAACAGCCATCTCCACCATTGACCGGGCAGCCACCAAAGGTGTTATCCACAAGAACGCAGCTGCTCGCCGCAAGTCTCGCCTCATCAAGCGACTCGCGAGCCTCAACGCCGAGGGCTAGTCCTTCCTCGCGACTGCCTCGCAGAGCTGTTCGCAGAATCGTTCGGCCTCCTCGCGGTCGTCGAAGGCACCGAGATTCAGCGGGGCCTTGTCTGTCACCTCGATTCGGACCTGGTAGAGCGGCCCAGCGAGTTCACGTTCGATACCACGAACGAGTGGCGTTCCCAACTCGGAAAACGCCACATCGACGCGTCGCGATATACCCCACCGTTGCTGGGCGTTGCCCTTGACACGGCGCGACACACGATCGAACGCCAGTCGTTGTGGCGGAGCAAGCCCAATCGCCGCAGCCAGCACGGCGAAAGCCCCGAAGGCCAGCACTGTCACTCCCGACATGACTTGGCCCGCCGACACAGGCACCCACACAGTGGTGATCGCCACGGCGACCAGCGAGACCACACTGAGGAGCGAGAAGAAGAGGCAGACGGATCGGGCCGTCGCTGAGGTGCGGCACTCCTCATACCGAAGGCTGTTGTCCTGGCGCTCGACGGTGAACATTGAACCCGAACTCATCGCCGACAACGGTACCACTGGGCATTTCCACGTGGCCTCAGAGGATGCAGCAACTCTCAGCGAAGTGGGCGAAGTGCTGAAGTCTGCTCGACTCGTGACTCCGTTGTGGGGCTATGTCGTGTCGACGGCGGATGTGGTGTCGGTCAACGTCTGATGACGACAGTTGGCCCGGCGACTCAGGGGTATACCCGGATGTGGTCCAAGATATCCGGGGATCGCTCGAGGACTACGTAGGCCGTCTGCAGTTCGCCCACCCTCGACGCGCTGAACCAGGTGCCTCCGACCACGCCGTTCCGAGAGCCCGTGCACGCATAGTCGACTCCGGTATAGGGCTTGCCGTCGCCCCACTCGCAGGTAATTGAACCTGCACTCGTCCACAGCTGAAGCTCAATGTATCCGCACTTACTTGCGCCCGTAGGGCTCCACCACCAGCCGAACTCGCGCACTCGCATGTAGGCGGTCCCACCATCCTGGCCGACCTGCACCTGGAACTGGCAGTCCGCGGCGCCGTTCGAACCGGGCAGCGTGTAGGTCTGCAGGTTCGCTGATTCCACCGCTGGCGTGCAGGAAGCCGCCAGGAACATCAGCACGGCCGCGAGTGCCGTCAAAATCGCAGTTCGTCTCATCGCTCACCTCCGTCGTTGGTGCCGCCCAACGGGCGCAGCTTCGAACCTACCGCTGAGTTTGACCACGTACCAGAGTCGAAGGTCAGAACCTGCTTCGCTGCCACCGATTCCTATGGCAAATTCCTGTAGCAGATTCCCGGGGCCGATTCCTTTCCCCGCTGGAAGGGCTCGGCGCCGCTAGCGACTTGCAGAAAGCCGAGCCAGCCGGCCAACAAGAACTTCGAGCACCGCTTCTGCTGGTATGGCCGTAGCGCCTCGCAGGTCAGCATCCGCTGTCGCAAGAAGCTGGATCGCTGCCGCAAGCTTTTCGCTGCCGAGCTTCTTGCCCTGTTGCATCGCCTTCTTTGCGGGAAATGTCGAGCCTTTCTTCATTCCCAGAAGCTCCGCTGCTTCGACCTCTGATCGAACTCCTGAACCATCGAGGCGCATCATCTTCTGATAGTGGCCGACGATCGTTACCATGATCTGCAGTGGGTGCCGCTGGCCACCGCCGGTCATTCGCCGCACCAGACCAATCGCCGCGGCAACGTCGCCCTTGTCGATTGCGTCAGTCAGATCCCAGGGGGGAATGGCACCTGCTTCCCCCAAGTAGGGAGCAACATCGTCGGGAGTCAACCGTTGTGACAATGGAAAAGCGCCCTCGAGGAGGCGCAACAATGCTGGTAGTCGACTGACATCGTCGCCGAGTCGCTGAAGGATCACGGTTCGCGCCGCCGGAGTCAGGAGCAATGCAGACTCGCCAATTCGCTCATCAAGCCACCCTTGGCGGACCCGGGCATTTGCGGCCACATCACAGTCCTGAACTTTGCCGCCCGACTTCTTGACTGCCTCCACCAGTTTCTTGTTGACGGGCTGGCCCGAGGCCGATGGAGTAGCTGGCTTGTCCCAGACCACTACAACAGTTGAGGTCGGATTGGGGTCGGCCACATAGTTCAGTAGTGGTGTCAACGCCTCGGTATTGAATCGCGAAGCATTGCGGATGACGATCACTCGATCCCCGAACATCGAGGCCGCCGATGCAGCAATCACTGCATCAGTGAGCTCGTAATCATCCCCAACAAAGAGATCCAGAACTTCAGTGCGAACCCGGTCCCCCACAATCTCATCGATGGCCTGTGCGGCACCGTCGGCCAGCAGGACAGGATCGTTTCCCTTCAGCAGCAGAATCGGTTCGTTCATTGCTTTGCCTCGGTGCCTTCGGGTGCTTCTCGGTGTGCCTGTATGGCGGCGAACATATCAACGACTCGTCGAACCGCTGAAACCTCAGTGCAGATCAGTATCTTCATTCCGGAATGAAGCGGCCCAATGCGGCGCTCGCCTGAGTCCAGCGCCACTGAGTTCAGCGCCACTGATGCTGCTGCACATTCCCAATCTCGGTCATCACGAGGGCCACAACTGCCCTCCCGCCCATCAGTAGGATTCTCCGTCCCTGAGTCGCTACTCCGCTCGTGGCCATCATGGGGCCTCGCTCGCAGATCGAGCACGCTGAGTTGAGGAGCGTTCAGGGTCGGCCTGCTCTCTGATTCACCAGGAATTCTTGATCCAGTGAGGATCATGGAGGCTCCCGCTCCCCAACATAACGCCTGCCATGAACTCGGAGCTCCCAGGACTGCGATTGGAAGGGAGTATCGGCCAGCAAGGTCGCCGATGATCTCGCTGAGCAGAGCTTGCGCGTCAGTGTGCGCGACGGTCTGCGCGTCGGTCTGCGCGACAGTGTGCTCACGGCGC
>DORQ01000168.1:10009-10236 GCA_003514205.1 Acidimicrobiaceae bacterium | reverse complement strand
GCCGTTGCTACGCCGCCGCCGCCGCTTGCAGGAGCGTCAGCCGCGTCGCCGCCGGCCAGCTTTCTTGCCTTGGCCGCCTTGGATCGTTCCAGGAGACTCGCGGGGATCCGACCATCGTCCTCACCACCAGCGCTGGTGGCTGCTTCGGCAGGAGCTGCAGACTCAGCTGCTTTCGCAGCCGCTTTGTCCTTAGCCGCTTGAGCCCGCTTCAGTAGGTGTTCTGGGAT
>DORQ01000168.1:9607-9761 GCA_003514205.1 Acidimicrobiaceae bacterium | reverse complement strand
GAAGTGGATGGCCATGAAGATGACAGTCACGAAGGGGAAGAACAACACGTGCAACACGTACCATCTGAGCAGCGTATCGGTACCGATCTCCGCGCCGCCAAGGAGGACGAATCTGACCTGCCCACCCAAAACCGGCGTGTAGCCCATCATGTTC
>DORQ01000168.1:2801-9433 GCA_003514205.1 Acidimicrobiaceae bacterium | reverse complement strand
AGCAGGTAGCCGGTGAACGACAGCAGCAGGGTGAGCGTGAGCAGGATCACACCAATGACCCAGTTGAACTCGCGTGGTGCCTTGTAGGCGCCGTGGTAGAAGACTCGCGCCATGTGAAGGAACACCGACAGCACCATGAGGTGGGCGCCCCAGCGGTGCATGTTTCTCACGAGAAGGCCGAAGGCCACTGAGGTACGCAGTGCATAGATGTCGTCCCACGCGTTGATCGCTGTCGGTCGGTAGAAGAACATCAGGAAGATTCCGGTGACAGTCAGCAGAATGAAGAGGAAGAAGCTGAGGCCACCGAGGCACAACGTGTAGCTCACCTTGACTGCGTGTCGCTTCACCTTCACTGGGTGCAGGTGATACAGCACCGAGTTCATGATGACGTAGGAGCGGTTTCGAGGGCTATCCGAATAGCCTTTTCGGAAGATGGATCCGGGGCGAAAAATGGAATTCCAAGCCTGCGACCCTTGGACGGTGCTATTCAGGTTGGTCATTGCTGCTTGTGCCCGCTGAGCCGGGCTGCCCTGCATTGTCTTTGCCACGGGGTTCTCCCTAGGTCGTCGTGTGTTGCCCAAAGTGGGCCCTAACCGATGTATTGCGTTCTTCTTGAGTTGCTGTCTTCGAGTTCGTATATCCGAGGAATGCGGGATCGACCTAGCCGAGCCGCATGCCGTACCCATAGCCGTGAGCGTTGGTCCGATCATGCGGATCGCCACCAGGGAGTGGGTCTCCAACCTTGCCCATGATAATGACGCCCGTTGGGCAACGATCCACGCACAGCGAACATCGCGTGCACACATCGTCATCGATCAAGAACAACACGTTGTCTGAGGGGTCAAGCCCTGGCTGCTCAATGCCAATCGCTTCGTCAATTGCGGAGGTGTTGACCATGTGGATGCATTTCCACGGACAGATGTCGACACATCCCTCGCACATGATGCATTCAGATTGGTCAATGTGAATGAACTGCTTCGGCTTCACGGCCTTAGCGAGATACTCCGCGTCGACCTCCTGCAGCACGTAATCGCTGCGGAATTCTGGCATTGGAGGATTTGCGTCAGTAGCGCCCATATCGTGTCTCCGTCCCTGACGGGATCAGCTTTTCACTTTCGCAACAAGTGGGCGGCCGTAGGCGGACACGGGTGAGATAGCAGCTGTTGCAGCGGCCTTTTTCTCTCGGTCGTTCCAGAAGGCACAAGCCCAGATGAATCCGCCCAAGCCAAGGATGTAGAGCAAGGTAGCGATGAGGTCTCGGAAAATCTGCTTGTGAATCGTGAGCGGAATCGACTTCCACAACCCGCTCCACCAACCCCACGATGCTTCAGGGCCGATGACTTTCTTGTCGGGTCGCCAAGCCAATTCTGAATCTGCCCAGTTGAGGAACTCGTGAGGAATGACGCCATAGAGCCAGAACAACAGGAAGAACACATAGGTGGCCGACACCATTGCCTCACCCCACGTCAATGGTGTCTTCGGTGCACGCTGAGAGGCGACGACGAAGAAGGGGATCATTGCCAAGATGAAGATGACCACTGCCATGATGTAACGAGCGCTGATGATCCTGGCGCTATCGAATCGACCTCGCTCGGCCCCATCGGCAAGCCACACCAAAACGGCTGCCCCGATGGGAAATACCAAGAACGCTGCGATGATGAATCCAATGGCCTTGCCCGCCACTTTCTTCGTATCCACGCTCAGGGCCTCCTTGTGAAAGTTCTCACAATCATTCGACGTTGTGCCGATGTTGTTTAATACGAGGTTTATCACGGCCTCGGGGGTGAAGGCACATTCTGAGAGCCATCACAGCGAATTCTCATTATATGCGAGCCACTAGCAAATACCTGATGTGTCCTGGCTTGGCCCACCTACCTTGGTGAGTCCTACACTGGGAATCATCAAAGGTTGACTCGTGCGACCAAGGGAACCAGTTCTCTTCTCACATGAACAATCACACCCCGACACGCAGCGGAGGCCGCGTTGACCGAAGTACCAGAGCACCTACTTCTTCGAAGCAAAACTCGCAGAGCGTTCCTGAGCGGAGCTGGGCCTGAGACCGCAGCATCTACGCCAGCTGTTGTCGCTGCAGAAACTGCCCCTGTTGCTGCCTCGGCAACAGCAGCCGCACCCGCACCAGTCAAACCAGCCAAGGCGGTGCCAAAGCTTCCATGGGTTGAGGCAGCCGAGCGAAGAAACAAGATCCCAGTGTGGGCGGTTTCTGCGCTGGCCTTCCTGCCTGTTTGGGCAGTGATGTTCATGCTCACAAATGACCCTCAGACACCGACAACGCAGGGGCCGATCACCACCGGTGCCACCGTGTATTCGAGCAAGTGCGGAGGTTGTCACGGTTCCACCGGTGGCGGCGGTTCCGGACCGGCCCTGTCTGGCGGCGCTGTCTTGGCGACCTTCCCCAACGCGCTAGATCAAGTTCGCTGGGTCATGCTCGGCTCGCAGGGCACACAGGATTCAGGTGCCACGACCTACGGCGCGACGGAAGTGCCCATCAAGGGCGGCATGCCCGAGTGGTTGTCCTCGCTCAAGCCTGACGAACTCCTCGGAGTGGTTCGTCACGAGCGGGAGACTCTCTCAGGCGAGGAATACGACCCGAAGGTGTGGGAAGAGGTCGCTGCCGCCCTCAAGGAAGACCCTGACCCTGAGATCAAGGCGAAGGCCGCCGAATTCGCAACAGTGATCGAGGGCTGGGCGGCATTGCCCCCTGGGGCATAACGGCAACCGGTCATCGGCGCTTATCCGGTCTCCACATTTATGCGTCCCGGATCGATCGTTCACAGACGCACCCGACAGGCCCTCAGGGGCCTGTCGGTCGTTCTCATGAGCATGACTCCAATCATTGGCTGCAGCGACGAACCCACCCCCGATTCCCTCCAGACACTCGCCTTGACCAAGTCAAGCGTGGCCGAAGGGGCTGGCATCGAATTCCCACCAAGCACCCAAGGGTTCCGCCTTACCAAGACACCAGACGGAGAGATCCACCTTCGGTTTGAAATGAAGACCTCCGAACGGGATCAATTCGCCTCTGGCTCCGGCCTCAACCTTCAGGCTGGGAAGCGCCAAATTCAGCACTCCTCACCGTTGTGGGAGCTAGCTTTGCCAGGGGAGTTCTATGGCGCAACCTCGAGTGCCCGCGGCATTGAGCGTCGCGTGGAGGTCGTGCCAGGGACGCAACCCGATTCGGGGGCGGCAGGTGGTACCGGGCCGACAACCGCCACAGGGCCCACAATCGCCACAGGGCCCACAACCTCCACAGGGCTCAGCCCAGGTTCAGACGCCCCGACAGGTCCCGGAGCTGGGCTCGACACTGTGCGGATCGTTCTCAGCCCTCTGAACTGAGACCGAACTCCAGCAGTTCCCTCAGGTCAACTCGGAATGCCCGCTGGCCAGCGGCACGCAGTGCCGCTAAATCCCCATCCGCTTGGGCATGCTTGAGCTCGCCGAATGAAAACTCCTGGCCCGGAATTGCGAGATCGTTCGGATCGCTGCTGACCACCTGGACGACCAGGATCTCCTTCGGTCCACCCTTGTGCAGCTGGCCAGTGGAGTGAAGAAACCGTGGTCCGAACCCCAGCGTCGTTGCGAGGTTGAGTTGCGTACCGAGTCGGTGGCGAACGTCTTCAAGCGCGAGTGCATCAGAACCCTGTGGATCCACGAAGCCGCACAGCACCAGCAGGTCGCCAGCCTTCACCTCAGCCAGGACGTGGCTGAGCGAGACCGCGTCGGTGTGTTGGGGAGTTGCGCCATCGAGGAGTGCTCGGGACGCGACCTTCGCGGCCTCGACGTCTGGCTGATCAAAGGGGTTGATACCCATCACTCTGCAGGCGAGCGCTACGCCAAACTCCCAGAGCAACACCTGTGCGCCGAGATCATTCATCTCCTCAAACGAGAGCTCGATGAGCGGCACCCCGCTGCCGCGAAGGGCCTCGGTTGCATCAACCTCCCCAATGGTCACCACTATGCGCTCGGCCGCCGTGGCAAGGATCACGTCAAGACTCTCGCCCAAACAGGGTGCCAGGCCGATACCGGCCTTGCCTGTCGATTCAGCTATGAGCTGCTCAAGCCACACCCCAAACGGAGCGAGACGGTCTTCCAACAGAACGGTCAACTTCCATCGATGCGTTTGGGCGGCGGCACCAAGAGCTGCTCCCAGGGCAAGGCCCACATTGTGCTGGTCCTCGCCATCGAGTGGGGCAAGTGCATCAACCATGTCGAGCGCTGACTCCAAGAGTGACTCGCCATCCACATCAATCATTGCGGCAGGAACCATGCCGAACGCCGAAAGCGCCGAGTAACGTCCGCCAAGATCAGGATCGGCCTCGAACACCTGTCGAACTCCCGCAGCCGCAGCATCCTGCGCTAAGGCCGAGCCAGGATCAGTGATGACTGCAAACTGCCTTGGGTTGTCACACAAGGACCTAAACAATGCGAGATGAGACCTAGTCTCCAAGGTGGACCCCGACTTCGAGGCAGCAATGAAGAAGGTGCGACCAAGGTCTATCTGTTCAATCACACGAGCGATCGCTGCTGGGTCGGTGGTGTCCAACACCAACAACGTCGGGAAGCCCTCGCCTGAAGCGAACGTCTGCGTGAGGACCTCTGGAAACAGCGAGGACCCACCCATGCCCATCACAACAATGTGATCTACTTCCTCCGCGATCTCCGCCGCGAACTCCGCCCACGAGTCCCATTGCTCCAGAGAGCCGTGCGGTGCACCCAACCAACCGAGCCGATCGGCGCACTCGGCGGGATCCTCCTGGAAGAGGGTGAAATCGAGGTCCCACAAACGTTTGACCGCTTCGACCTCGGCGAGCTTTCGCATTGCCTCTGCCGCTGGCTCAGAGAGAGCCCCTAGTTGATACCGTGCAGCGATCATGTGTGCTCCTTCAGGAGTGTCGCGACTTCGAATGCGGCCTCGACCGTAGCGGAAACCTCCGTGTCGCCATGGGCCAAGCTCGGAAACCACACTTCGTAGGGTCCAGGGGCGAGTGCAATCCCTCGATCCAGCATCCCGTGAAACCAAATTGGGTAGAGACCCAAGTCAACAGAGACCTTTGCCTCCTCATAGTTCTGCGGCTGATGAGCACCGAAGAAGAGCCCGAGGAGCGGCCCCACGGTTGACACCTGGGCCTTCACTCCCGCAGCGTCGAACGCCGACCGAAGCCCGTGGGCCAGCGTCTCCGCGGTTGCGATCAATCTCAGATACGCATCAGGGGTGAGTTGCTCAAGCACTGCGCACCCGGCGGCAGTGGCAAGCGGATTGCCAGACAGCGTGCCCGCTTGGTACACCTCGCCGAGAGGCGCGAGGTTGGCCATGATCTCGCGACTCGAGCCGAACGCTCCAACGGGAAGCCCTCCACCAATGACCTTTCCAAAACACCAGATATCGGGAGTGACTCCATAGAACGCAGTAGCGCTTCCAACGTCGAGGCGGAACCCTGTGATCACTTCATCGAAGAGCAGCAACGCGCCGACTCGATCGCACTCATCTCGAAGTGCTTGCAGAAATCCTGAGGCAGGAGGAATCAAGCCCATGTTCGCAGCAGTGGGCTCCACGCATACGACAGCAGTGTCAGAGTCGAGCACCGGCACCTGATTCCACGGAACAACAACGGTATCTGCGACTGCACCAGCGGTGACTCCCGCTGATCCGCTGAGTCCTTGGTCGGCCACGCCGCTGCCTCCCGCAGCGAGGAGCGAGTCGGAGTGGCCGTGATAGTGACCCGCAAACTTCAGAATCTTCGTTCTGCCAGTCGCACCTCGAGCCAGACGAACCGCTGACATCACTGCTTCAGTACCTGAGGAGACCAGGCGCACCTGTTCGAGACCTGGGACCCGCTCACACAGTGCCTCTGCGAGCTCAACCTCACCGCGTGTTGGGGCACCGAAGGTGGTCCCAAGAAGTGCCGCCTCACGAATCCTGTCGATGACGACGGGGTTCGCATGGCCAAGGATCGAGGCACCATAGCTTTGGACATAGTCAATGAACTCTCGACCCTCGACGTCGACCACCCGTGCACCGGATCCACTCGCCACGAAATAGGGGGTCCCACCAACTGATCGAAACGCTCGCACCGGCGAGTTCACGCCACCGGGAATAACGTTGAGACCCCGTTGATATAGCTGTTCGTTCGTGGTGCCTGGCGAGGAGGATGGCGATTCCGTTGTCACGCGATCCATTGGGCGGCCTCCTTCGCGAAATAGGTCAGGATCAGATCTGCACCGGCTCGCTTCACTGCGAATAGCTGCTCCAATGCCACGGCGTCGCCGTCGATCCAGCCCTTCTCTGCTGCGGCCTTGATCATGGCGTACTCCCCTGACACGTGGTAGGCGGCCACCGGAACATCAGTCATGGCACGGACATGAGATACGACATCGAGATAGGTCACCGCTGGCTTCACCATCACCATATCCGCGCCTTCGGCCAAGTCGGCCCGAACCTCCTCCAGCGACTCCCGGAGATTCCTCGGATCCTGCTGGTAGGCCTTTCGGTCTCCACCACCAGCGATGCACACGTCCACTGCATCTCGGAATGGGCCGTACAAAGCAGATGCGTACTTGGCTGCGTACGCGAGGATCGCGACCTGCTCATGGCCCGCTGAATCAAGCGCAGATCG
>DORQ01000168.1:0-2657 GCA_003514205.1 Acidimicrobiaceae bacterium | reverse complement strand
ATGGCGCCCACCTGGCCGTCCATCATTCCTGAGGGTGCCACAAGGTCGACCCCTGCTGCGGCTTGGGCCAACGCCACCTCTTGGTAGCGGACCAGGGTGTCGTCGTTGTGAACCTCTCCGGTTGGGGTCAAAACTCCGCAATGGCCATGGTCGGTGTACTCGTCGAGACACAAGTCAGCGAGAATCACGATTTCCTCACCAAAGCACTGGCGGAGCTCACGTATCGCCACTTGGACAATCCCGTCGGGGTCGCTCGCACCGCTTCCGATCGGGTCCTTCTTGAGTGGAATACCGAAGAGGATCACTGAGCGAACGCCGACGGAAACAAGCTGCGCTACCTCGCTTCGCAACGAGGCCAGGTCGAGCTGGCTCACACCTGGAAGCGACGAGATCGGAACTGGGGATGTGACCCCCTCGCGAACAAAGAGCGGCGCGATCAGGTCAGCGGGGCGAAGGGTGGTCTCTGCCACCATCTCTCTCAGCGTCGCAGTTCGACGCAACCTTCGGAGTCGTTGTTGGGGAAACACACGGCGAGTCTATGGACTACTGGGCGCTATCGAGCATTCAGCGGCACAGTTCGTGCGTTAGGTAGTGCCAGGTCGGACCTGCAGCCTGAACCGCATACCTTGATGATCCGAGCCTGGGACGTCAATATTGCGCAATTCTGTTACCCAGAGCCCATCGGTAAACACCGCGTGATCGAGTCTGATCAGTCCATCGGGCCAGTTGAAGGGGTACTGCTGCGGTGTCCATGACATCGACAGGGATTCTCCGAGGGCATCATGAGCGTCGGTAAAGCCCTTCTGGAGCATTTCGCGATACGGCCGATGCCATGCGGAAGCATTGAAGTCGCCGACTACGAGAACCGGTTCATCGTAGGAGGTAGCCAAATCGCCAGTGGCGCTCAGCTCGGCATTCCAGTACTTCAGCCACCGCCCTCGCTTCGGAGCAACATAGTGCGCAGCGAAGATGCGGATCGGCTGTCCATCCACCGTGAGCCTCAACTCAGGAACACTTTGCGCATAGAGATTGATGAAGGAGGCAGGATCAGACGGGAGACGCGTCATGATCATCTCTTGAAAACCAGCGCCATCGATGGTGACAAATCGATTCGGGTATTCAGCAAAGAGTCCAACCTCATCGAAGATCTGCGCGAATTGGCCGATGTACTCGTTGATGACCACCACGTCGGCATCTTCAGCAAGGATTCGCCGCGCGGCTGCGGCCGGCGACGGATTGTCGAATTGGATGTTCGCCTGCAGAACGGAGATTGACTGCGAACCGGCAACCCACTGCGGTTCGTCGTCAGCAGTAGCCCCAGGGATCACCGCCACCAAGTGCGCAATGATGAGCGCGATGGCAAGCGTCGCAAGCACCCACCAGCGCCGCCACAAGGCAAGCCCACCGACCACCCAACTTGGAGCCATCAACACAGGCAGTAGTGCTGTGAAGAACAGGATTGGAGTAGGCCACTGCAAGCCGATGATCGAGGCGAGGGCCACGATCGCCATGCAGACGACTCCAAGCCAGCAGGCACAGCGAAGGACGAGGCTCCACGCTGATGCCGAACCCTGCCTCCGAGCCGAGGGCGCGGTGGCCCCAGCGGCGGCTGGGCTCATGGGATTGGCACCGTACTCATTCCTGCGGGTCGCTCTCACCGAAGGCCCACACCAGGCACTCCACCATGCCATCAAGGCTTGCGTGTTCAGCCGTTGCAACCGGTTGAACACCGAGCTCCACAAGTGTTGCGGAGGTGGAGGGCCCGATTGAGTAGCACTTGCCTGCCAATCGTTCCGAGCCCACCGCAGCGTGAACTGCTGCCGCGGCAGAACTGCTCATACACGTCACTGCATCGATTCCTTCAAGAATCTCATGAGGATCCGGCCAGGACTCCGCTCTCACCATCCCATATGCCTCCACGACACGAACCTCCCAGCCACGGGCAGCAATTCCTTCGGAGAGTACCGGTGGGGCAAGGCTGGACTGCGGAAGCCATACCACGGATCGTTCCGTCTGGGTGGCTGATGGAAACGAGCCGAGTAACCCCTCAGCAGTAGTCACGGCGGGAACTAGGTCGGGTGTCATTCCGGCCTGAATCACCACCTCAGCAGTCCCAGGACCGACCACCGCCAACTGAATGCCGCCAAGGCTACGGAGATCGGCGAGTGAAGCAAGAAAGCGCTGCGCGGCGATTCGTGAACTGAGAACCACCCAGTCACCCGGCGCCACCTCAGCTGCAAGGCGCGCAAGACCAACTCCTCCATCGGCTGGTTCAGTGACAGTCATCGAGGGGAGCGACACAACCTCTGCACCGAGATCACGCAGTCTCCCTGCAAGGCGGGAGGCACCCTCGGTCGGGCGCGTCACCAATATTCGTCTGCCAAAGAGCGGGCGCTGCTCAAACCAGTTCAAATTCTCCGCGGCGACCTCTCCAACCACAATGACCGATGGGGCCATGAGCGGCCGGCTTACGAGATCGCCGAGAGTGCAGCGAGTGGTCTGCTGCTGAGGTCGGGTCCCCCAGCGAATCGCGGCCACTGGCGTTGCAGGGCTGAGTCCACCCGCGATCAGCGCAGTTGAGATCTCAGCGATGTTCGCAACACCCATCAAAATGATGATCGTGCCACCGACCTTGGCGATGTGATCCCACCGCACCG
>DORQ01000146.1:15387-15900 GCA_003514205.1 Acidimicrobiaceae bacterium | reverse complement strand
CGCTTCGTCTTCTCAGCCGCCGATGGTCCGGACCGTGATTCCGATTTCAGCCGCTGCTGTACGAAGTGGAGGGTTGTCGTCGTCCAGGGATACTCAAGCAAGTTCGGATTCGTCTTGGGACACGGCCGCGACCAGCTTGTGGTATCCACCGGCATCCTCCACAGCTGCTCGAACCATGGAAGACAAACCGTCACGGCCTGCAGGCGCGATAACGAGGGCGGAGCCGAGGTCGGTAATCTCTTCAGCGCCGCCATCGGGCAGGTTCCATGCCCGAGGCGTTTCAGCTGGCAATTCCATCTGCCCTCGATCTGACACTCGATAGCTCGCGACCGCAATGCAGCCACGATTCAAGGCATGTCGGAATGCTGAGAAGGCCAACTTGTTCCGAGGCCGATGCGGATCTCCTCGACGCCAGATGCGGATGGAGCGACGTGCGGAACGGCCCGTCGTTGCCCCAGCGTTGAGGTTGAACCGGAGGCTCGCAGTTGCCTCCAAATACCTGATTCCCGATGT
>DORQ01000146.1:6894-15149 GCA_003514205.1 Acidimicrobiaceae bacterium | reverse complement strand
GATCGACTTCGACCCTTTGGTGGTAAGCAATGCTCTGGTCGTCTGGACCGGATACGGCCTGACTCCGTGGCCGAGCAGGGACAACGACCGGCTGGTCGCCGAGTTTGGCGTCGCCACTGCAACCGAACTGCTTCCAGCGCTGACGGCGCTGGAGAGCGAGTTCTATGAGTCCGATGCTGCCCAAACGATCAACGGCCTGGTTGAGATCGGCAATGCCGCTTCGGCACGGTTCAGATCCCTTCATCCTGAACTCTCCGAGGAAGCGGTCAACGCTCTGGCGTGGTGCTACACGTTCGACTGGAGGTGGCTGACGGTCGAGAGAGTTCCGTGTCGGCCAGGCGACGGTGCGGGAATGACGCTTGAGGGCTCGACGTCGAGCGACTGTTCCCTGCCCAGGGCGACGGAGTGGCAATGACGTACGAGCGCAGTCCCCCCTGAAGGTCTCAGACGCCGTCATCTCCGGGCAGATGGAAGTAGACCGTCAGCGAGGGCCAATCGCCGTCGTCGTTGACCTCAGAGCCAAACGTGATGTCCTGCACCTCGGCCCCTGCGTGTTCATCGATCGAATCAGCAACCCGGCGGAGAAGTGCGGCAACGTCGCCTTGGCGTTCACCTCGCGGATTGGCCTGCGAAAAGTGGCGAATTGTCCAGGAGTCGGGCATGAAGCCCATTGTTCCAGAGGATGCCAGGAGACTCCGATCTCGCCCAGCCCACGGCGTGCGAATGTCATCTGAGGATCAGATCTCAAACACCTTCGCTCGCGCCTCCCACTCGACTGACCGAATCGCGGCGAGGACGCTCGCGTCGACCGGCGGTGCCCAGTCCTCCTGGAACCAAACAATCGTTAGCGAGGACATCGCCAGGGGGTCTACCTCGCTGGACGTGAAGTGAGCACGGACCCCGATAGCAGGGAGCGCGCTCGGAGTCCCAAAAGGATACGGGCGGTCGCTGTTCCATGGGACCGGCTGTTCATTCGGAGGAATCAAAATCACCGGGCCACCCCATCGCTCGATGGCCTCCTGCTCGGCTCGCTCAACCTTTGTCCGGTTCATCTCCTGAGTTGGCAGTCCCTCGATCAGCCCGGCGTAAACCCTCCACTGCTCGACGTTTGTTGCCGTGACGAGCCTGCCACTCGAGTTGGTGAGGTCGAAGATAGAAGCCATGGGAAGAGACCATAACGGGCTCGAACACCTGCAAGGTCGCCCAGGCGACTGTTTGGGAAAGTCATCCGAGACGGAGGGCTCTCGCTGTCTCCGCTGAGCGTCGGCGAAGTTCCTCCACAGCAAGATCGGCGTTGTTCGACCAGAGGTCTGCCAGCTGTCGGACCCGGGTTCTGACCTCGACCTCCCATGGGCGGGAAGGGGTAAAGGCATCCGCCATCGAGAATGCGAGGCTGGCCAGCGGTGCGTTCTGCGTGAGAACGGCTCCCCCCGCCAGTGCCTCCAACCGATTGACGTCCTGTTCCAGCCCGGGCGAGTGACGAAGCGAATCTGCAAGGGTCTCGACGGTGGCGTGGGACGCCAACCAGGGAAGTGCGACTGTGCGGAGGAGCTCGGCAATCTCGTTGCCGACGGCCTCCCGATCCGATGGCTCGGCCGAAAACCATTGGTCGGTACCGACCCCTTGTCGTCCAAGCCTTCCTCCACACGAGAACGAGAGGTGATCACTCGGAACGAAGAGTGGTTGAACGAAGACTTAGATACAGAATCGATCTGAGAAGCCCGAGCTGTTCTTGGTGAATCCTCGTAGGAGGTCCGACGTGTCGGCGCTGTGAACGAGCGAGCCCGACATGACCAAGCCAGGAACCGCATCGAGCGGTCGATGACGGCAGAACGTCTGCCACTCCCGTGAACGCATCGGCACATTGTCGCAGGGTCGGCGTCAACGGACAGGCTCCCCGCTCAGGCGGCGGTTGCGGAAGCATATATGAGAGGCAGCGCACCCGGATCCGCGAAGATAGTTCGTATGGACGCACCGAGGAATCTCCTCCGTGTTGAGCGGCCATTCTGGTGGGGTGTTGTCGTCGTCGCCGATCGGGATTGGGCCGACGATGTGCCGACGGAGCTGAGCGAGTCCGGGTTTGGCACCTCAGAGACGGCGATCGCCGTTCGAGTTCGCCATGCCCAAGACGTCGAGTTTGATGACGCCTCGCCAGATGTCGTGGTGTCACCGTGTGAGGTTGTCGTGACCGTGAACGTGGGCACGCCGACCAGCAGGACCGTGTTTGAACACGACGTGTCGATTGAATCTGGGTGGCTGACTGTGGGGGATGCCGAGTCACATGACGCGGTTCGGGTATCGCCGGGTCGTTGGCGATTAAGCATCAGCCTCGACGATGTCGAATTCGCTGAGCGAGTCGACCTGTGGCTTGCCCAGGTCGAACCCGTTGCTTGACCTCACGGCGACTGGTCGAGAGGGGCGAGCGACGCCCAGGCCACGGTTTCGGAAAGACATCTGAGCGAAGCCAGAGCAGTCGGTGCCAAGCTTCCACTGTGAAGATCGGCCAGCTTGAGCAGACCCACCAGATCTGGCGGAGTCGAACCGATCCGGAGAATGGCCTTCCCAGCGGCCCGGACAGTTGGCTCTGGTGCACGAGATGTGGCGACGTCCTGCCTACCGACCCGTGGGAGCCCGGGCATTGCACCTGCAAGAACGTGTGCCTCGACTATGGCCGCCCGGTGGTGGACGACTGGGACGAGCTGACCTCGATCCAAGCTTCGTCCTTGCCTGGCTCTCCGCCCTGAACCGATGTAGCTGCTTGAGCGCGCCGTGGCGTGGGAATGACGTGCGAGCAGCAGGTCGGCCGTCGTGGGATCATTGGAGAGTGAATCCCCAGGCGCACGGAATCGAGAACCCCACCGCCATAGACGTCGTTGCCCTCAGTCCTGCAGGTGACCGAGTCGACGTTGTGATGGCTCAGGCCTCCGAATGGGACGGCTCTGATCGACTCCTTCTGCTTCTGCAAGAGAAGTGGAAGAACTACCTAGCGTTCGCAGCGGATGGACAGCTCGTGCGGGCCTACCCCGAGGTCGCCGGTCTTCCGTGGCGGTTGGTCCTCAGCTGCCAGTCCGAGCCCGATGAGCGGACGGTGGAGTTCGTGATCAGGGCCGACGCCGCGACTCGCGCCGAGGGTGGGACGTTCGAGATTCGCCGCCAGTGGATCACCAACTGAGGTCGACCCCGCCCAGGCGAGTGTGTGCGAAACACACATGAGCCCGAGGTCGAAGCCAGCCCTACGATGGTGGTGTGAGCGACTCGCCCGATCTTGAACGATTTTGGCTGGAGTTCGAACTGTCTGCTCCACGCCTCGCACCGACCGACGGCACAGTCACACTGGACGGAGGCGACGATCCAGCGAGGCAGCTGCTCTGGCACGGAATCGGTGTGACCGGCTACGACCTGGCCGACTGTCTCGCGATGGTGCAGCAGGTGCTCGGCGACGTTCCTCTGCCGCCCATCCGGTCCGCCGACCTGAACCCCGACCTGTCCAGCTTGGAGGTAAACCCGGGGAATGTCGGGGTGCCTGTCTGGCGAGGGATCTGGTCGCCGTGGCTGTATCCGCATCGGCCGGTAGCTCAGGGCGAGCGGGCTCAGCACTGATCACACCGGCACAGGCGACGGTGTCGAGAAACACGTGTGAAGTTTGCCCGACGGACGTGTGAGCTACCGGAAGTGGTCAGGAAGCAGGGGGCCGCTGATCTGGTGGCCGTCAAGAGGATCGAGCACGATCCGTCGAACACCACCGACCCCCGGACTGTCACACTCACAGAAGACTCCCGAGGCCGTGACGCTCGAGAGGACTAGATCATCGATCGCCAAGCGGTCAGTTCTCCAGCGAACACCCCCCGCTCCGACGGCCGCGGCGCTGGTCCAATCGGCGAGGACCAGCAGCTGCGCCTCCGACGATCCCTCGACGCTATGAACATAATCCATGACGACCTCGGCCCTCGGCGGCGACACTTCGGTATCGACCAGATAGGCCCGACCTTCACTGACTACACAGCAGACATCGGGTGAAGGTGTCGCGAGAACGCGCGATGCGCCGACGTACGACCCACCGATGAACCGTCCGACCCAGTCGGCTGACGATGTTGTCACCCTGACGAGCAACGACGAACCAACCGTGTCCAAGCCGGGGGCAGGCACGCCATTCTGATCGAACGTGTAGGTCGGACACCGCCACCCTCGCGCGGGTGATTCGGGATCAACTTCCACCTCAAACGACGACCAAAGCCCGAAGCTTTCGAATTCCACTTTCTCATCATGCCGCAGGGTCGGGCGTACGTTTCGACGTCCACGCCACCGTGGCGCAATGTCATCCGCCGGCGTACTCGTCGCGTACGCAGTCGGGAGGTGTCGCGCTCACGGCTCCGTCAGATGCTCGATGTCGAGCTTCTCCTTCAACAACGGCTGGAGGCAAGAAGCGTGAGCACCCAGGAACTGGGTTCGCCAACTCGGGGCATGGTGACCTTGAGTTGAACGCAATCGAGCCCCGCTGTCGAGCCAAGGCACACGCAACAGCTGATCTGATCGTTCTCGTCGAGTGGTTCGTGCACGCCCGCAACGTGTCGGGATCTGGGGTGGTTCCGATCCGCCAGGCCGCCCGCCAACCGACTTGGCCACTGCCCAGGCGACAGTGTCGGAGAGACGAATGGCGGCGGGTCAGGTTGGATCAGAAGCAACCCATGTGACTTCGAAGTCGCCGTCATCGACCCCGACCGCAACCCCTTGCAGCGAATCCGGTGAGGTCGTCTGCGGCCGCAGCTCACGTACCACGGCAACGGCGTGAGCGAGCTGGGCTTCGTATGGTGCGTCCGGGAGTGCAGCGAGCGCTGGGAGCAATACGTAGTTCGCACCGGTGAGCCACACGGGATCACAGGCCCAATCGCCGGTGTCGTCAGTCGGGTCGAAGCTGTCGGTCCCGGCTACGTAAAGATGGCGAGCGGCCTCGCGCTCGTTATTGCCCGCAAGATCCACGATTCCGAACCAAAGGCCAGCGGCAGTTCTTGGCACCTGCGGCGCAAGCTCTGACCACCAGGATCGGGCGAGGGCTGTATCAGACTCGATGCTGTCGGGCACGGCCGTATTGTCGCAGATGAGGGCGGCTCCTGCGACTGAGAACCCCAGACGAACGTCGGACGATTGCACCCACGGCCAGGCGACGGTGCCCCCGCCCGACGGAAACAAACGACCGATCAAAGGCCCGGATCCCCGTGCTCACCAGCGATCGAGGTCAATCGAGTTCGAGGACGAGTCGCAGTCCATCATTGAGGGCTTCCAGCTCCTCGTGAGTGACTCGTCCAACGAGGTCGCCGAGTCGTTCTGCCGCGACTGCCGAGGTCTGCTCGATCAAGACCTGCGTCTTTTCATCGTTGACTGTGATCGTCGGCCGGAAGATGCGCGGCGGTGCAGACCGGGATGTGGGCGCTACGAGCACGGTCGACAGCATCAGATCATCGGACTGCACAATGACGGCGTACCGAGCGCCCTGTTGTTCGCCTCCTCGCGCCCCACGCGGAGCTCGGAGTCGATGAATGTCACCACGCACGAAGCTCGTCCATCTCCGAGAGCACCTTGCGGCTTTCTGCCCGGTCGGCTTCGTCATTCATCAGTTCCGCTGATTCGAGGCGCATTTGCTCGCGTCGGCGAAGCCGCACTGCGTCGAGGAGTGCTTGGCGAATAGCGTCTGACGCAGTCGATCCGCCGGCCATCAGTTCAGCGAGGGCGCGCTCGGAGGGTTCGTCGGTTCGAAAGTTGAGCACACGCATATGAGGATCATACGCCCGGTGTAAGACAATTCAACTACAGCGCCGTCTCGGCTGAGCCAGTAGGCATCTAGAATCTCTCGAGAGTCACGCCCAATGTGGGCAACAGAGGGGGAACTCATGGCTAACGATTTCGTGTTCTACGGACCAGACGAGGCATTTCCCGGCAACGTCGGTCGTACGCTCGAAACTTCAACTCCGGCTTGGCCAGCGCGACCCTCTGCTGCACCTGGTTCGCCGAATGTCGTGATGATCGTGTTGGACGATGTTGGCTACGGCCAACTCTCCGCATTTGGCGGTCTGTGCCGGACCCCCAATCTCGACAAGCTTGCGGAGCGTGGTCTCCGCTACAGCAACTTCCAGACCACTGCGTTGTGTTCCCCAACCCGTGGGTGTTTGCTCACTGGCCGCAACCACCACGCGCTTGGCCTCGCGGGGATCACCGAGCTTGCCTTGGGTTACCCGGCGCTCAACGGCGTGATGGGGTTCGAACACGGCTTCCTGTCGGAAATTCTCGTAGAGCAGGGGTACAACACCTTTGCCGTTGGTAAGTGGCACCTCACCCCAGGTCCAGAAACCTCCCCTGCTGGCCCGTTCAACCGATGGCCGCTCGGCCGCGGCTTCGAGCGGTTCTATGGCTTCCTTGGTGGCGACACCGATCAATTCCATCCCGATCTCGTTCACGACAACCATTCGGTGCGCCAGCCTTACACCCCAGCTGAGGGGTACCACCTCAACGTGGATCTGGCCGACCATGCAATTGACTTCATCAAGGATGCGCATGTCAACGCTCCTGAGAAGCCCTTCTTCCTGTGGTATGCGCTTGGTGCTGGCCACGCACCGCACCAGGTTGAGGCGGAATGGGCGGATCAATACCGTGGCGAATTCGATATGGGTTGGGATGAGTATCGTCGGAGTGTTTTCGCCCGCCAGATTGAGCTGGGCCTCATTCCTGCGGACGCGAAGCTCTCCGAACGCGACCCGGATGTGGCGCCCTGGGACAGCTTGAGCGCAGACGCCAAGCGCATGTATGCGCGTCAAATGGAGGTGTACGCAGGGTTCTTGACGCAAACCGATTTCCATATCGGGCGGGTGTTGTCATTCATCGACAAGATCGGCGAACTCGACAACACCATCGTGATTGCAGTCTCCGACAACGGTGCCAGCGCCGAGGGCGGCCATCACGGCACCCGCAACGAGGGGCTCTTCTTCAACATGGTGCCCGAAACTCTCGAGGACAACCTCGCGGTGATAGACGAGTGGGGGAGCGAGAACACCTTCAACCACTACTCCTGGGGATGGACGTGGGCTGGAGACACCCCATTTCGACGTTGGAAGCGCGAGACGTATCGAGGCGGAATCACTGACCCGTGCATTCTCTCCTGGCCTGCTGGCATTGACGCCTCGGGCGAGGTTCGCGGCCAGTACATCCACTCGATCGATATTGCCCCAACACTGTTGGAGCTGCTCAACATCGCTGCTCCAGAACGGATTCGTGGCGTCGAGCAATCGCCACTCCACGGAGTAAGTGTGGCCAGCACGATCGCGTCAGAGGCCGCGCCAGAGGTGCACCTGACGCAGTATTCAGAGATGTTTGGGCACCGGGCGATCTACCACGAGGGCTGGAAAGCGGTCTGTCCCTACCCTGGACCATCGCTAGCTGAGGGGCGCGACCGTGGTCATCCGTTCGGGACGTTTCTCACCGAGGCAATCCTGGAGGAGCTGGACCGAACCGATTGGGAGCTCTATGACCTTGGTAACGACCCCGCCGAATGTGTGAATCTCGCTGAGCGCGAGCCCGAACGACTTGAGCAGTTGAAGGCACTCTGGTGGTCCGAGGCCGAACGCTACGGTGTGCTGCCACTCGCAACGGGGGACCTCACTCGACTGATCGCTCGGCGACCCTCAGTCGGGGCCTATCGCAAGGTCTATGAGTTCTACGGCGGCGGCTCGCCAGTGCCCTTTGCTGCCTCGCCTCGGGTGTACAACCGGCCGCACTCCATCTCGGCCTACGTCGATATCCCCGAAGGCGGCGCAGAGGGCGTCTTGCTCTCTCACGGAAACCGGCACGGCGGGTATTGCCTCTTCGTGGCAGATGGGCGGCTGCACTATGCCTACAACGAACTCAGCCTGAACAGGTTTGTCCTCACCTCCGACGCACAGGTGCCATCGGGGAAGGTGTGCTTGCGATTCGAGTTCGCCCCCACCGGGGACGCAAACTTCTTGAAAGGCCAAGGCACCCCGGCGGAGCTGAGGTTGTTCTTTGACGACCAACAGGTCGCCCTCGGGGCGATTGGATCCTCGGTGCTCAACTTGTTCGCCACAGCAGGGCTGAGTTGCGGATACGGGGCGTTCGATACCGTCGACCCGGCGTTGTATTCGGCTCCGTTCGCGTTCACCGGCGAGATCGATCGAGTGGTACTTGACGTTTCTGGCGACCTCTTCGTTCACCCTGAAGCCGAAATGACCAGGCTCATGGCTCAGCAATAG
>DORQ01000146.1:5628-6680 GCA_003514205.1 Acidimicrobiaceae bacterium | reverse complement strand
CTCTCGGGAACCTAGGGAGTTTCGCAGTAGTCCAGGCTGTCGCGGCGCAGCGGCGGATCTTCGCTGTCGGTCGATCCAGTCACTGAACCGACGCTCTGCATGATCACGTGTTCGGCGCCGTCCTTGCTGACCAGCTTCAACGTTTCGCCGCCAGTTGGGTTGCGCTTCCAGCGGGCACCAACCAGCGCCCAGCCGTCCTTCACCGCCGACTCGTCGAGGCTTCCATCGGCGTTGACAAGCACGAGCTTCGACGCCTGTGCAGGAACACGGATAAGGAAGAACTTGCCAACTGCTCCCATCTGCAATTCCTCGTCGCCAGAGTTCCATGTGCCCGCCAGCACTGGATCAATGGTTGTCTCCGGCACTGTGGATGCTGGTGTGGCGAGTTGAGGAAAAGGTGTTGCAGCACCGACGGTCAGGTGTTGGGTGTTCTGCGTGAAGAACCCGTCGTTGGGTTCGTCGAGAAACATCAGCTGACTCACCGCGAATGACCCATCCGGCAGTGGGGCGGCCACACGGGTGGACCAACGAGCCCGACATTCAGGGGGGAGGCCCCCATTCGCCTCAGGCTCATCGAGCGAGAGCGAGACGGAGATGTGCGCGATCAGCCCGAGACCATCAGCGGTGACGTGTTGTAGCTCGATGATTCGTTGTGGATCTTCGATCGGAATNNCATCGACCTGAGCGACCCGGCGAACCCCCGCCGGGGCGCCTCTCTGGCGGTGAACAGCACCGCTGGGTACATCCATCCACTCACCCCGGAACGGCTGATCGTGGTCGGCGTGCGGAGCTTTCCGTCGGAGGCTCAGAATTCGTTCGTATCGACTGCCTTTCACGCCGAGCTCATTGACACTACGAATCCAGACGCGCCGATCACGACTGGTGTCTGGGACCGGCCGTACTCCTCATCGAACGGCTCCTTCGGTCACCACGCATTCCTGCAGTGGGCGAGTGCGAATCTGATGGCATTCCCCGTGGCATTGACAGGAAAGACGCCTGGTGAGTTGGCGCCTCCGCCTGAGGCGGCGTTCGTGTCTACCGAGGACGGGCTT
>DORQ01000146.1:5068-5521 GCA_003514205.1 Acidimicrobiaceae bacterium | reverse complement strand
TTCGTGTCTACCGAGGACGGGCTTGCCGAACGCGGTTCAGTTCGGCCTCAGCGAGTTGAGGTCGAACCTCCATGCCCTACCCAAGATGCCCAGAACTTCCGATCACAGCTCGGCCCATTGGCCGACATCACCACCGTGTTGAGTTGCGAATCTCCGCGGCAACCTGACTTCCCTGGCTACTGGTGTGATCGTCCATATCTCGGCCCTGATCAGAGTCCCAAGCCCTCCGGTACCGAGGAGTCGGGCGTGTTTCTCTGTCGACGTAACTTGCAAGCCGATGTGGTTCGGGTGCTCGTGGTGTCAGGCGCGCCGTGGTTGTACACCTCTGAGTCATTGGAGTCGCTGGACCCAGCCACCCTTGCCAGCACCGGTGCGATTCCGATTGGGTAGCTGAGCGGGGGCAATGGAAAGCGGCGTTGCCGTTCTCGGTTCGACTCAGCATCCGGTACGGTC
>DORQ01000146.1:1386-5035 GCA_003514205.1 Acidimicrobiaceae bacterium | reverse complement strand
GCCGGTGTTTGAGGAATTGATGAACCATTCGGTGATCATACGGGAACGATCCATCCCTTCCGTGGGGAGAGGTCCCCTCGTTCTCAACCTGGTTGTTGATCCGGTACGGTCAGGGATTGTGGATGTGATGTTTGTAACTGCCGAGATCGAACCGCTCGTGGCGACGGGGGGATTGGGCGCTGCAGCGGCGGGCCTTGTTCACGCGTTGCGAACCGCAGGGGTGGACTGCATCCCGGTTGTTCCCGACTACGGCAACTGGCCGCTGGAGGACGAGCACTGCCTCGACCTCGAGGTGCCCAGTTGGGTCGGCCATGCGCGAGTGAGAACTGGAACCTGCGCGGGACTGGGAGCGGTGGCCTTGATTGATGTTGCTGGCATCTCGCGCCCCCATCCCTATGTTGATCCCGTAACCGGTGTGGGTTGGCCCGATAACGATCAACGATTTTTCGCGTTTTCTCGAGCAGCGGCAGCATGGGCAGCAGAGGTTCGCCCCAAAATCGTGCATGTGAATGACTGGCACGCTGCGACCACACTTGCCCATCTCAGCCCGGACCAGCGGACGGTTCTGTCGATTCACAATCTCGCTCACCAAGGCTGGAGTGACCGAGGCTGGCTTGAGGCCTTCGGCGAGCGGGCCGAGCGATTCGAGTTCCAGGGCTCAGTGAATGCCCTCGCAGGCGCGCTGAACTGCGCCGATCGGATTGTGACTGTCAGTCCTCGCTACGCGGAGGAAATCCACGAGGATCACCTCGGAATGGGCCTTGCGCCGCTGATCCGGATGAGGGGTGCAGATGTCGTTGGGATCCTGAATGGAATTGACACTGAGGACTGGAACCCAGCGACAGATAGGTATCTGGCGGCGAATTACTCGACCTTTGATTCGGCGGCGAAGGCACAGTCACAGAAGGTGGTGTGTGCCGAGCTCGGTCTTTCAGAAGGTCCAGGTCCACTCGTGGTGTGTGTCACACGATTGGATTTTCAAAAGGGGATCGACCAGCTCATTGATGTGGTGCATGTGCTCAGCGGCATACCAGTTCGTGTCGCTCTGCTTGGCTCCGGTGACCACGCACTCGAAGAAGCGGCCGGCATCGTGGCTGTGGGAAGCAACGCCACGGTGGCCTTTCGGCGGGGCTATGACCGCACGCTTGCGCACCAGCTGTTCGCCGCAGGTGACTTCGCGCTGATCCCGAGTCGGTTCGAGCCCTGCGGCCTTACCCAAATGCAAGCCATGCGCTACGGCACAATTCCTATCGTGGCTGATGTTGGCGGTCTTCATGACACAGTGATTGACGCAGATCAGTTTCCAAAGTTGGGCACCGGAATTGTGATGCGGGAGGTTTCTGCTGCGGGCATTGTGGATGGGGTTCACCGAGCGGCGAGGATCAGCAAATCCCCTTCCCGTCAGCGGGCGATTGCCAACCGAGGGATGGCTCGAGACTGGTCCTGGGACGGCCCAGCGCAGCGCTATACAGAGATGTATAAAGAGGTATTGTGGCCCGGTTCTTTTTGAGGTAAGCCGAGTAGGATTCCCGTGTGGTTGAACCGAGAATCCTCGCAATGGTCCTTGCCGGGGGCGAAGGCAAACGCCTCCTGCCGCTCACCAACGATCGGGCCAAGCCGGCGGTGCCCTTCGGGGGAAACTACCGCCTGATCGACTTTGTGCTTTCCAACTTCGCCAATGCTCGGTACACCCGAATCGTCGTGCTGACGCAATACAAGAGCCACAGCCTCGATCTGCATATCAGCAGAACCTGGAGATTCTCGAACCTTCTCGGCAACTACGTGACAACAGTTCCTGCACAGATGCGCCGCGGTCCCCAGTGGTTCAGCGGGTCGGCCGATGCCATCTACCAGAATCTGAACCTCATCAACGACGAACATCCCGACATCGTCTGTGTCTTTGGTGCTGATCACATCTACCGAATGGATCCTCGCCAGATGGTGGAGTACCACCGCGAACATGATGGTGGCGTCACAGTGGCTGCCATTCCTGTTCCACGCTCTGAAGCCTCTGCATTTGGTGTGATTGAGGCGGATGCGAATGGTGTGATCACTGGGTTCTTCGAGAAGCCTGAGAATCCGCCGCCGATGCCAGGCAACCCAGACATGAGCCTGGTGTCGATGGGCAACTACGTCTTCGACACCGAGTGCCTGGTCGATTCGGTCACGCCAGGACGGCTCACGGGTCGACCCGATGATATCGGTGGGGATCTGATGCCACGGCTCGCGGAGAACCAAACGGCGCGGGTCTACGACTTCAGCCTCAACGAGATTCCCGGACAGGACGAACGCGAACGCGGCTACTGGCGAGACGTCGGCACAGTCGACAATTACTACGACGCCAACCTCGACCTTGTGGCTGCCGTTCCCGTCTTCAGTTTGTATAACGACTATTGGCAGGTGTTCACCCACTCACCCCCTCGACCGCCAGCCAAACTGTCTCGCGGCTCCAGCGGCAGACTGCCTGAAGTCAGCGACACGCTTCTGTGCCCGGCATCGATTCTCTCTGGCTCGATTGCGACAGGTTCGATTATCGGACCGGGCACCTACGTGGATGAGGCACTGTTGGAAGGCGCAATCGTTCTTCCTGGTGTTCGAATTGGGCGGGGGGTACACCTCCGGCGATGTGTCATCGACAAGAGTGTGGTGATCCCCGATGGAACTGCCATCGGTGTCGATCGGGCAGAGGATCTAGCCCGAGGGTTCACAGTGTCAGATCGTGGTGTCGTGGTCGTGGAGAAGGGATACGAGTTCTGACGAGCCCAGTTCCACAGGTTTCGGCTGAGTTGGCCGAACTCGCAAGCCGTTTTGGCGTCGCAACCCAGTTTCGAGAGAATTCTGGCGAGGATCGACACGTGTCGGCTGCGACGATCGTTGCCGTGCTCGGGGGGCTTGGGGTTCCGATCACCTCGGCGAAGCAGGCGCGTTCTCTCCTGAGGTCTCCCGCGGGTCGACCTGTACGGTCGCCTGTAGGGATAGACATGGGTGCTCGCGATAGTGGCCCACTCCGCATTCCCTGGAGCACTGGCCCGACCGGGGTTGGCACGACCGGCGCCGACGAGGTCCTACGAGTCTGGTGTGAGGGCCGAGAAACTCCGATTCCGGGGCGCCACGATGGGGAGTGGCTCGTTATCGATCGATCCTCGGTGCCGCCACAGTCTGATCAGATCGTTCGCAGCTTCGAGGTGGAGGATGCGGCGGGCGAACGTCACCAACGATTCCTCATTGCTGCGGCGCAGCGCTGTGCACATGGTCCTCATCCGCAGCGGTCTTTTGGCATTTTCGCTCCAACCGCTGGGTTGCGGGCATCGGAAACCCCCGATCACGGTGCTGGGGATCTCACCTCACTGCGACAGCTTGGCTCCTTTGCGATGAACCAGGGTGCGCACCTCCTTGGTACCTTGCCGCTCACCGCAACAGCACCAGACCAACCGAGTCCGTATTCGCCACTCACTCGCAGATTCTGGGACGAGCGTTGGGTAGACCCGCAGTGGGTTGCGCAACGCCTTGGGCTAAACGCGAAACTTGGGCGCCGCGCTGCTGTCTCCAGCGCTGTGGTGGAACCGCTCATCGCCTGGACCTCGACCCGCGAAGCTCTGGCGGAGGTATTGGCTGGCGCAGCGCCCTTGGGTGGCCTTCCAGAGGTGGT
>DORQ01000146.1:0-1253 GCA_003514205.1 Acidimicrobiaceae bacterium | reverse complement strand
CCAGAGGTGGTCGCCGGCTGGCGAGATCGAAACCCCGCAGTTCAGCAGTGGGCTCGTTGGAAAGTTGCGGCGATCATTCACGGTTGGAACCCAAACACCTGGCCGGCGGAGGTATCGGACGCAGTTCGGCACGGCGCTCCAGCGTCTGGTCCGCTTGGCCCGCTCGGCTCGGCTGGCCCGCTCGACTCGGCTGGCCCGCTTGGCTCGGCGGCACTCGTGGACTTCGAGGTTTTCGCCCAATGGGCAGTGTCGAGCCAACTGGAGGCCTTGGGATCAGAGCTCAGTACACGCGCGGCCTCGCTCTATCTCGACCTACCCATCGGTGTGAGCGCAGCCAGTTACGACGTGTGGGATCGCCCCGATCTTTTCGCCGCCGGAATCTCCGTTGGGGCTCCGCCCGATCGCTTCTTCCCAACAGGGCAGTCCTGGGGTTTGGCACCGTTCATTCCCTCGGTTTCCTCTGCTGATGGGCACCGCTATTTCCGTGAGTGCCTCGAGCAACACATGGCTGTGAGTGGCCTGTTGCGCTTGGATCACGTGATGGGGCTTCACCGACTGTTTTGGGTACCAGAAGGCGGGGAGCCGACCGAAGGCACCTACGTCAGCTACCCGGCCGAGGAACTGTGGGCAGTGGTGGCTGCAACTTCGGCAGCACTGAACTGCGGCGTGGTCGGAGAGGACTTGGGGACCGTGCCCGACGAGGTGCGTCACAGCATGCACGAGGTGGGCGCACTCGGTCTCTTTATCGGCCAAGACGAGGTGAGATCGCCCCTTCGCCTCGCGCGTCCAGTACCCGAGAAAAGCGTTGCCTCGCTCAACACACACGACTTGGAAACATTCGCGAACTGGTATCTCAGCTCCCACGAGCAGCCTCTTGGCGAGGTTGGTGAGGCGAGAAACCACCTGTGCGCTGAGCTCGCGCTCAGTGCTGCGGACGTGGTCATGATCAGCGAGCAAGATCTCTGGCTCGACAACCGGCGGATCAATATTCCCGGGCAAGTCGGCGGAACGCTCTGGCGAGAGCGAAGCCAGGGCTCCTTGGAAGTACTTGAACACTCCGAGGAGGGCGCACAGGCTCGGGAACTCCTCTCGGTGCTGAGGGCATGGCGAACTACCACGCGCGGCGATTTTCCAGACCACTCCGCAGGATGGCTCGACGATGCAGACATCGACTCCCTCCACAACGGCACTCACGCACGGCTAGCGAACCGGTTCGGACTCCATCCAAGCAGCGTGGATGGCCTCCTCGGCAG
>DORQ01000367.1 GCA_003514205.1 Acidimicrobiaceae bacterium | reverse complement strand
CTGGTGGGGCGGCACCTGGAGACGCTGTCGATGCTGGGGGAGGTGAGGGAGGAGGCGGGGAGGTTTGGGGGGTAGGGGGTGCGCCTCGAACCGGACGCGCAGGTGCTCCTTGCATGTTGCGACTCCATGCCGCTGCACTTGAACCCACACCTTGTGTCCCCGACGCCCGACGTCGGCCATCGTCGCACTTTGGCGCTTTCACCCAATCATTCGAAACCAATCTTTCACGGCCAAGCGAAGCCTATCAACCTCATCCTCCTGCATCGGACAGCAGTGAGCAATCGGCCCTCTCAGAAGATTCAGACTCGCCATGACTCGCTCCACTCCACGTTTACTCTTCAGAATCGGCTCAAAAAGTGTCCAGTTGGAGGTGATAACGACAGATAACTGCCCGAACGTGGTATAGTCAATCATACGCTCAGAACGCTGCGTGATACCGTTGTCCTTCTCCTTCTTCACCAAGCCAACAACGCTTTCCTTGATGTCTGTGGGGACGCGTGCACCGGCCCACCACTCGACTCCTTCCGCTTCCTCTAGGGTCTCCGTGATCAACTTGCGGATCGCCTGCTCAAGGCAGTAAAAGACCTCATAGTGATCCGACATATCTGCCGCTTCCTGCCGCACACTTTGCTCGAATTGGGGATAGAATGCTACGCTGCTCGCAGGGTCGGTTGGCGGCAAGTGCCCAAGGTTCACCGCGAATGAATGCTCAATCTGCCTGAGCTCGTCGCTGATCAGCAGTCCAGACATTCCAAACGACCTCAAGTAGTCATCGCAGCTATGCATCTGTACTTCTCAAGAGGTGCTCCTTGAGTGCTCGAAAAATTGCATTGAAGACAGCGGGATCAGATGTAGCGGGAAGATTGAGATTGATGTTGTAGCCCAAGTTCAGACCGAACCCAGCGAGTGACACTTGGGCCCCCCGTACAGCAGTGGGACGTTCGACTGTTTCCGCCTGACTCACCCCGCTCTCGGCTGCTGTGGCATCCCACTTGGCTAGTTTCTTGAGGTGTTTGATGCACGCGAGCGCTAGGGGGACTGAGCTCGAATCTTCCCCTGCACCCGTCTCCTCGATAATTAGGCCCTTCAGCTCCTCATCGCTGAGTTTGTACATGTATTCATTTCGAGTGAACAGCGGCCCATAACCAATCTTGAGCGCCTGGGCTGCCGCCCAGCCCTCGGTAGCGCTGTTACGCAATTTCTTGTACACATCAGTCGGGGTTCCGTCGGCTGTCGCCAACCCGATCTTTTTGAGATACGCAGTCATCTGGTTTCCAGATCCACCCTTGATGCCTAGGATCGTTTTAACGAAGTCCTGGCTGACGGAATCGGGCGTCGCGGCCGCCCTTATTCCTTTGAGAGCCCTTTCGACGTTGCCTGGTGCTGTCACGTAGGGCAGAACTGCCATTGATGGCCTCGGTTTCATGCGTGAAGTATCAACACCCTGACAAACGGGTCGCTAGCGCGCTGATGACCTCGGCACCTCCACAGCCGCACGGCCCACGACCCCGATGTCGTCAGCTTGGGGACACTGGCGCTGCAAGTTTGCTGCTTCCACGCGCTAGGATGTCCTCGCACACCTGGGCGAGGGCTGGCGAGCGAGCACCGTTGTTCCAGGCGTCCTCGTAAACGGCAGCCAACAGTAGCCCGTTCTTTCCCGACACGCCGTGCAGACCAAGTGCATCTCGCACACGCTCCGAGGACTTCCTCCACAGTTCTAGGCCCATGTCTTCCTGCACTGTCCTGGATAGCGTTGTCGGCCACATCGTCAGCCGGAAGCTTCTAACGACTTGCTCAGAAAGTGGGTCAGCCTCGGGCAGTTCAGCAAGGCGCATCAAGCATTTGTTGTCACGCTCGTTCCGGCGCTTGTTCTCGCGGGACTTCTCGTCATCATCCGCATGGGGGCCATCTCCATCGAACACAACGTAGGCGGGGATCTCTAGTTCGTTGCAGATGGCCAATGGGCGGCTCAGGTTGGTCTTGCCCAGCGCCAGTACGAAGTGCCCCCCTAGACGGCGAAACTCGTCCCATCGGTCACTGAGGCGTAGCTGCGCCGCAATTAGAGCCACGTCCTCCTCTCCTTCCACCAGCACAGGTAGTCCGCAGAATAGAAGCTCCCGCTGCGACGGCTGAAGAATTTGCTCAATAGCGGCCAAGAGTGCCGATGGCTCCTCTGGCCTGGTCCCAAGAGCGTCGGCCAGCGAGTCCGCCACCTTCCGCATTGACACCTGCGTGCACGTGGTCTCATCGACGAGGATTGCCGACTTACGCAATACGCGGACACTCTCGAAATGCCGACCCGATGCGAAAAAGGGACTGTGCGTCGCGACGATGACTTGAGCGTTTCCTTCCGCCAGTTCTTGCAGCGTCGAGGCGAGATGACGAGCCTGCGGTGGATGTTGGTACAGCTCCGGCTCCTCGAATCCAAGCAGGAGGGCAGGTGCGGCTTTCGGTTCACCGGTAGACAGCTCCTGTAAGAGTGCCACGATGAATGAACGCTGAAGACCATGCCCGAGTCTCGACACCTCACCAACGAAGCCACCCTCGCCGATTGAGGCCCTTGCTGATGGGCCGGTCAGTGCTACCGCCTTCTCGGGATCGGCCTGCCACTCAATATTGAGTCGAGCATCAGGATGAGCCCACCGCTTCAGACGTGCTTCCAGGGCCAGGGAGACGTCACGCAGCGCCGACTGCTGCGCTGTGACGATCTTAGCATACTCTACCTCGGTTGCTGCCTTGAGAGTCTCAAGCGGTCCATCAAAGTCAACTGTCGCCCGGATCGTCCGCTGCAGAAGCTCGCCTAGAGCAGTGTTCTTTGCCTCTGATTGTTCTGACACCGCTTCCTTGACAGCAGGAACGAAGACCCACTGCAAGTACTTGCGCAGCCGATTCTCTCCTTTACTCCAGCCGTAGAATTGATCCTCGCTATCAACCAAGCTGCACAGTGCAGCGTTCGCCTCCTCAAAAGACCGCAGTGCCTCCTCCATCGCATCTCGTGTCGCCGCAGCAGCCAGCCCGACGTGCACCTTGCGAAGGTCCGCGTAGATAACCTTTAGGTCGGACACCTTCTCCCCTGCTTCCTTGCTCCGGAACCACGGGGCAAACTCGCGCATAACAAGTCGCGCGCCGAACTGTTTGACATCCGCCCGTCGACTTCCTTCATCCCAGTGGGCGACGGCCTTGATTATCAGTCGGTCCTGTCGAAAGTAGGCCTTGAAATCCTCACGCTCGTCTGAGGTCAAATCGGCAAAGGTTGCGGTAATCTCAACCGGTCTTGACGTGTCACGGAGCGTGAAGTCCTCTTCTGCTAACGCAACAACAGGCGTCGGGGTGCCGGCGGCATGGCGGAACAGAACGTTCAGGGCAGCGAGAACCGTCGACTTGCCTGCTCCGTTTGCACCGACGAGGCAAGTGTAGCTGTCGAAATCGACCTGGACATCTCGGCACGAACGAAAATTCTGAATGCGAAGCGACTTCAAGCGCATGCGACTCTCCTTGGAAGGAATGTGCGCCCCGTCACTGCGCACCCGCCCCGCGACAATGCCCATCTGCAACGTCACTTCGGAGTTGCCTGGCCGGAGGCCCTCTTCGAGTGTCATGAAGTACCGAGCAACAGGCTTCTCACAATCAGCAACTTCCACGTGGGGACAGCCACGACCCCGCTCGTCATTACTACCCAGCACCTCACCGCTAGGCGGGGGCACCGCCCACTAAGGCCCCGACGCTGTTGAGTCCGTGAGTGTCCACGACTTCTCCCCCCCACTCCACATTACGATGCCAATGGGCCGTACACTTTCAGTCCGATCAAACGCGCTGACTCGCGCACCGCCTGTGCCACCACCTTGGTTCCTGGCGGGCGAGTGCCACCAGGGCGCCGGCATTCCTCTATCGCCTATGGAGCGCCACGCCCTGCTCGCGACCGCATTGCGTGCGGCCGTCCCAACGGGTGTTGTTCTTCCGCAAGAAAGACAAACGAGCGGAAGAGCAACTTGCTGAAGTATGAGACGTAGAGGTAGTAGAAGTGGATCAGAAAGAGCACGGATAGCCCATACAGACCGGCGGCGACCCACAGCCACGTGGCGGTGCTCGGACCTGTCCGGGGCACCGAGGCATGAGCAAACATCCAAAGGACGACGAACTGGAATGACAGGAAGAAGGCGGTGGCCAGATTGCGTGAGAACAGGTATAGGGTCTCCCACCGCTTCACAACCAGAGCCAGACTTGGTGCGCGCTGGGACACGTAACAATAGGTCATCCAATAGTTGTTAGACTCCGCGTACTCGGCATCCAATCCAAACAGCCTCTCAAACTGGTCCTTGTACTTATCGCGGAATTCCGCATTGAACGAAAGCCGGGTGTTCAAAACTGGCACCAGGAGAGCGCTCCACATGCGGAATGGCCATGCAATGCCGACTGCAAGACTCCGTGCTATCTGGTAAATCGAAATGCCAAGGACAGGGGAAGTGATGAGCTTTCCGAGGGGACTCGGCGTGCTTGCACGCACGCTACTGCACGACACTTTAAGCACGAGCTGCAGGATCAGGCATACATCGAGACCATAGATCACGTACTGGAGCACGATAAGCCGAGTCACATCCTGAGTATGCTGGAAGTAGAGCTGCAGCCAACGCGCTATCCAGTACACGTTCAACAACACAAAGGTGCCGCGAAAGAAATTGCGCGAGTACTCTCGCCAGCGCCTACTATCCCCTGACTTGCGAGCGGATGCCTCAAATGTGGGAGAAGTGCCAAGCAGATTTGCGTAGGGATACCCGAACCCCTTGTAGATCAGAACGCGATCGATCAGCAGGTTCGCCACCGAATCGATTACGTGTCCCACGACATACGCTGCGAGCACAACCGTTAAACCAACCAATGCCGGAATCAGCCAGCCTTGTCCCGTGATGAAGGGATGCATGGTCGCCCACAGAGCCGTGAACCCATTCGCCACTCTTGGTCCCGGCGGCGCCAGCACCTCAAATACTGCGATCACCGCGATTAGTGTAGCGCCTGGAACAATGAAATTGAGGAGATCTAGAACTGACACGGACAGTTTGACTCGTTCCATTGCGATGTCGTTGTCCATGTGCACCTCGCGAGTTGACGGTCAGTATCGGATCAGCAAGGACAATCGGTCTTCCGCACGACTGAAACTTGTGCCTCAAAATGGACGAGTGATCCGGGCTCCATACATCGGCGGCGTGCACTTGCGATGCGTGATTTTGGTCAGGCCGCTGGTGCCGACTTCTAGTTGGGTATCCTGACACCTTTTGGCAGCACTGAGGTAAAGGAGGGCCCGTTCTAAACCGCTCGCTGCCACGAAGCCCATGCGGACCCTCCCCTCTGGACAGGCCACGTCTATCACTCCCTAGGTGGCCCTAGCCCCAAGCTGAGATTGCAAACCTCCGGCTGGCTCAATCGGTCCACAAGACGAACAAACCCCGGCCTAGGAATTCACCTAGCCGGGGTTCATCATCTCCTTCGCCTCACACAAAATTCGACTACAAACTCGGATCCTGCTTCGGCGACGCCTGCCCACCCCGCTGCAACCCCGCAAACGCCACACTCAATTCGTCCTGATACCCCGCCGCCCACGCGATCACCATCCGCGATGTATCGACCCCCAGCCGCTCCCGGAGATCGGTCAGGTGGTAGTCCACGGTCTTCCCCGTGACGCCGAGGCGCTCGGAGATCGCCGTCCTCCCCATGCCCCGCAGCAACAGCCAGATGACCTCGACCTGCCTGGGCCTGAGCAGCAACCCGCCAATCATCACGCTC
>DORQ01000232.1:10646-12302 GCA_003514205.1 Acidimicrobiaceae bacterium | reverse complement strand
GCGGCCTTTCTGATTGGCGATTCCGAAGAGCTGTTCGCCACCTACCTTGGCGGCGCGTCGGCCACTCGGGAGTTTCTCGACCGCTGGCGGAGCCCCGGCGATGTGCGGACCAAGCAGTGGGAGGAGCGATTCGGCGAGAATCACTACGTCGCACTTGGAACCGCAGCATGGGCGGAGACCCTTGAGAAACTCGACCTCACTGCAGCTCAGATCACCACTGTTTTGATTGCCGGACCACACGGGCGGGCAAACAACTCACTCGCGAAGAAGCTCGGAGTTACCGTCGCTCCGAATCTCGCCGATTCGCTCGGAAATCTCGGAGCCGCAGATGGCTGCGTGCAACTCGTCGGTGCTCTCGAAGCCGCAAGCGCGGGCGACACGATCGCGCTGATCGGACTTGCAGACGGCGCGGACGTGCTCGTGTTCGAACGCGGGAGTGCGCCAGCAGTGCCTCGTTCGCTGGCCGCTCAGATAGCCGGAGGGAATGCAGCATTGCCCTATGCGAAGTACCTGGCATGGCGCGGCATCATGGCTCCAAATCCGCCGAACCGGCCTGAGCCCGCTCGTGCTTCGGCTGCAGCCGCGGGTCGGTCTGGGGATTGGAAGTTCGGCTTCGTGGCTTCAAAGGATCGCGAGAGCGGTGCGGTCCACATGCCTCCGGCCAGGGTGAGCTTCGAGGGCGGCAACGTTGATGACATGGAACCGTTGCCCATGGCCGATGCAGTCGGCACAGTGATGACCTTTACGGTGGATCGGCTCGCCTACTCTCAGTCGCCCCCGGTGATTTTCGCCGTGGTTGATTTCGAGGGTGGTGGCCGGCTGCCGGTCGAAGTGTGCGATGTCGTACCCGACGGAATTCAGGTTGGCGATTCTGTGGAAATGACCTTCCGGCGTCTGAACAGTGCGGATGGGATTAGTAACTATTTCTGGAAAGCAACACCAATTCGAGGGAGTCGCTGATATGGGTTCGCACGGAATACGCGACCAAGTTGCAATTATTGGAATGGGTTGCACGCCATTCAAAGAGAACTGGGAAAAGGGTGCCGATGATCTGCTCATCGACGCAGCACAGGAGACGTTCGCGTCAGCGGGTGTCGCTCAGGCTGACGTGGATGCCTATTGGTTCGGCACTGCCCAAACCGCAATGTCGGGCGTTCCCCTCGCAGCGGCCTTGAAGCTCGACAACAAGCCGGTTTCCCGAGTCGAGAACTTCTGCGCGACTGGTTCAGAGGCACTTCGGCAGGCGTGTTACGCCGTGGCCTCAGGCGCGTACGACATGGCGATGGCGATTGGTGTTGAGAAGGTGAAGGACTCCGGATTCCAGGGTCTGAATGCGTTTCCTATTCCGAATGACGGCACGAATCGCACGCTGACCGCGGCCGCCATGTTCTCGCTGGTTCTTCCCGCCTATGCCGATAAGTACGGCGTGGACCCCGATGAGCTGCGGCGCACTGTGGCGCGGATCGCGTCCAAGAACCACTTCAACGGCGCTCGAAACCCCCGTGCGCAATTCCGTCGTGAGATGGAGGTGGACGCGATTTGCGCGATGCCTTCCGTTGCGGGCCGCCTCTCAGTGATGGATTGCGCTGGGGTGGCCGATGGTTCGGCCGCAGCCATTGTGGTTCGTGCCGAGGATGCGCATCGCTACACCGACAA
>DORQ01000232.1:6645-10418 GCA_003514205.1 Acidimicrobiaceae bacterium | reverse complement strand
GCCGCAGAGGACGCCTATTCGCAGGCCGGTATTACCGATCCGCGCAAGCAACTTGCGATGGCTGAAGTGCACGACTGCTTCACTCCAACGGAACTCGTGCTCATGGAGGACTTGGGCTTCAGCGAGCGGGGCGAGGCATGGAAGGACGTGAACGCTGGCGTGTTCGATCTCGGCGGGGAACTGCCGATCAACCCAGATGGCGGCCTCAAGAGCTTTGGTCACCCAGTTGGTGCCTCCGGGCTCCGAATGCTGTTCGAGGCTTGGCTTCAGCTGCGCGGGGAGGCGCCTGAGGATCGGCGAATCTCCACTGCTGATCGTGGCCTTGCGCTGACCCACAACCTCGGCGGTTACCCGGGCGAGATGGTCAGCTTCGTTGGGATCTTTGGAAACCAGCTCGACTAAGGCGACTTGGCGCTCAGTTATCGGCCGTCGAGGCAGTTCAGCACTGGTTGGCCGAGGGTCCTCACCCGCTAGAAGCGTGTGCAGTTGGCGCCCTCTGAGGGCGTCATTTGCACACAGTTCGCGCTGAGCAAAGCGGTGTGGCCGGAATTGGCTCGCTCGCCGAAATCAGGCGTTTGGCCGGAGCTAGTGCCGTGTCAGGTCGGAACTAGGCGGCTCCCCAAGGGGGGCATCGAGCTTCCAATCCACCCACGCGCAATGTCCATGACAGTGGCCTCCGAGGGCAACCGACTGAACGCCGTTGCGCCACGTGCTCACGCCGATCACCGTGTCGCCGCGTGACTCAGCGAGATGTTCGGCTTGGGTATCGAAGGAATCGGGAGTCGGAACCCACTCCACGACACCCTGCGCCTCGGCAGAGACCCAGGTGACCGGTCGATCCTTCGCGGCTAACGACAGGATCGAGAGGAGCGCGGCGCGGCGTGAGCGCTCGACGTAAGTGAGTACCCACGAGTTCAGGACGAGGAGATGGGAGTCGTGGGGGAGGTCGTCAATCAGGTCTGACAGTCCATCCACGAGATCATCTCGGACCACCTTCGGTGGAGTGCGAGACACGGCGTCGGCTGCAGCATCGAAGCGTTCGTGACGGAGCGTCTGCTCAGGCCAAACGCATGCCTTCAACCAGCGGCGTTCGTTTGGGTCGGACAGATCGACTGGCGTGATATCGATCCCAACTCGGGAGGCAATATCAGGAGCGGGCAGCGACAGTAGGGAGGGCGCATTTCCGCTGAGTTCGCAGCTGAGTCGTACCGAGGCCGCTGGATCACCTAGATGGTCCTGGCCGAACTGACAGTGGTAGTGATCGAATAGCAGGTTGATCCCGCCAGACGCGCCAAGTTCTACAACCGAGACAGGTACCTTTGGCAGGTCCGCTGCCGCCCATCGAGAGGCGAGCATCCAGAGGGCGGAACGATTTGGCTCATTTGTCTGAATGCTTCGGGTGGCGATGAGACCTTCGAAATCCTCAGTGTGCGCGTCAATCAGCTCTGCTGCTGCTCGCACTGGATCGATTCGAGTTCCCTGCTGGCCGACTGCGCCTACGGAGCCGCCGCAGGTTGGAAAGAGCAAACCGCAGTCGGATTCTGGGTTCCGGAGCGCGAGATCGTGCAACGCAGCGAGCATCAGGTTGGGTCGTCGTTGGCCCGGCCGAGCAGCGAGGAGGTGGCGAAGGAGGTCGGGTCGAATGGCCATTCCGCGCGCCAACGCGTCGTAGAGCGGTAGTGACTGAAACTCGGCCCCGGCGAGTGTGAGGAAGCGCTGGGCTAGTTGGTCGAGTTCTTCTTGCTCCGAGACTGCCACCCACCGAGTATCGCATCCCATGGCTGGACCTGTGATCGAACGAAGAGCTTGTCGTGTCGCTGGCCAGCGGATTCGACCGGCTACTGCCTGATCAAGAGCTACGGTCCAGGAATGCTCCTTGGAATTCTGCCACCATACCGGTCAAATGTTGCGAGCGATCCCGTGTGGATGCGGGGGTTCGCTCAACACGCGGAGGAAGTGGGGTTTGAGTCGATCTACACGGTGGAACATGTGGTGGTTCCTGCCGACTATGAGGAGCGGTATCCCTACTCCGAGTCGGGTCGGATGCCGTTGGCGAACGATTGTGAGCTACCCGATCCGCTCGATCTTCTGGGGTTCATCGCGGCGAGCACCGAGCGGATTCATCTGGCCACTGGAATCTTGGTCGCCCCCCATCACCACCCGCTGATTCTTGGCAAACGGGTGGCGACTATCGATCGGCTGTCGGGCGGCAGGATGCGCCTCGGGGTTGGCGTGGGATGGATGCGTGAAGAACTGGAGGCGACTGGTGTTGCCTTTGAAACGCGGGGGCGACGACTCGACGAACAACTCCAAGCCCTCCGGGAGATTTGGACCTCAGCTTCACCGAGCTTTCATGGCGACTTCTATGAGTTCACGCACGCGAGTTCATTCCCAAAGCCAGCGCCGCGCCCCGGTGGGGGGACGGTACCAATCCACATCGGTGGTCACTCGGTGGCGGCCGCCCGTCGAGCAGGGCGGTTTGGCGATGGGTTTCAACCGCTCGGCCTCGACCATGAGTTGTTGGTCAAACGGCTAGCAACCATGCGGAGCGCTGCTGAGGAGTCTGGACGCGACCACACCGCCATCGAACTGACCCTTGGAGCACCGTTGCAAACAGTGGATTCTGCAGCGGTCGCCGCGGCTGTTGAGGCCGGCGCGCACCGACTCTTGCTGTCCACGGCAACCGCGGATCTGGGCGAGTTGAGCACACTCATGGCAGCCGCTGTTCGAGTCGGCGGGGTAACTCCAGTGGTCTAGGTTGGGTGCACCCGATGCTGGGGTGTGGTGAAGTTGTCGAGACAAGTGGTGAGCTCGTCGAGACGTTTTGATTGAGAATGGAACGGGATCTGCAGTGGCTGGACTGATTGGCAACGCAACACCTGGGTGGGGAATTCAACTCCCGATCCAGTCGCAGAGTTTGATCTTTCGTCAGGACTGGGAACCTGCCGCCGGCCCATTGCAACTGGCAGCAATTGCCAAGGCGGCTGACCAGTGCGGCGCGCTCTATGTGGCCGTGTGCGATCACATCGCAATCCCCGCGGACAAGGCCACAACAATGGGCGGCATTTGGTATGACACGGTTGCCACGCTGAGTTGGTTGGCCGCTCAGACCAAGCAGGTTCACCTTCTGAGCCATGTGTTGGTGGTGCCATATCGTCACCCGTTGGTGGTAGCGAAACAGTTCTCCACCCTGGATCTCCTCTCTGGAGGCCGGGCGATCCTCGGGGTCGGTGTTGGTCACGTCGAGGGAGAATTTGAGATCCTCGGGGCGGAGTTTCACACTCGGGGAGCCGACCTGTCGCGAGGGCTTGAGGTTATTCGAACGGTATTCCGCGATGGGGCCCTTGACGGTGCGGTTGTCGAACCGAAGTCGCCTCGTCCGGATGGCCCTCCAATCTGGGTTGGTGGATCCTCTGAGCCAGCACTGCGCCGCGCTGCCACTCTGGGCGATGGCTGGTTGCCGCAGGGGCCGCCCGACATGGGTATGCGGCGGGCAATTGCGTTCATTGCGGAGTTGCGAGATGAGCACGAACTGGCTGACCCCTTCGACGTTGGGGTCGTGACTGAGCCGTTCTACATCGGCAAGGCGCCATTCGAGGTTGCCGCAGGGACATTCCAGGGATCACCGCAGGAATGTGCGGAACGCTTGCAGAAATATGTTGGCCTCGGCATCAGCCAATGCCAGGTTCGTTTCGCGGCGCGTGATGCCGACGAACTCATCAACCAGATCGACCAATTCGGCTCGGAGGTCTGGCCACTCGTGGTTGGCTAAG
>DORQ01000232.1:5570-6453 GCA_003514205.1 Acidimicrobiaceae bacterium | reverse complement strand
GTTTGCGAAGCCGGGCAATCTCCTCATCGCACTCAGCGAGTCGCATCGCAGTTGCGGAGAGCAGGTTGCGTGTCATGTGTGGTGAATCGTCAAGGAGTGTTTGGAATGCTCGACGATCAAGCACCTGGGCGGTGAGGTCGCTGACGGCGCGCACCGTTGCGTTGCGCGGTTGGTCATCGAGGAGGGCAAGTTCGCCGAAATAGTCTCCAGGTCCGAGGTTCCCGATCTCCACCTCGTCGCGAATCACCGCAGCAGTGCCGTCGGTGATGAGGACGAACTCGCGTCCCAGTTCGCCTTGTTTGGCGAGATCTCGCCCGGCGCCGATCCGGACCTCGTCGGCCAGTGAATCAACCAGACCCAGTTCCTCTGCAGTGCAGTGCGCAAAGAGGGGGAGTGATCGGAAGGCGGCGAGTGGGTCGAATTTCGGCTTCATACCTGCGACACTACAGGCGTGGCTCTTGCGGGGGACGTCAAATGACGGTCGTGAGGCCAATTCAACCTTTGGTCTCACGGTGGAGAGAGAATGATCAGACTCACAGCAACGCTGTTCCGCAATCCAGAACTCACTCATCAGGAGTTCCTCGAACACTGGATGGGGTCTCATGGCCCGTTGATTGCCTCGCTTCCAAATCTTTCGAAACACATAGTTCGCTACGAGCAACATCCCCGAGCGGGTGATGGGCCGTTGTTTGGAACCGAGGGCTGCGATGGCGTGACGGTGCAATGGTTTGAGTCGGAGGCGGGGTTTCTGGGGTTCCTGTCAGAGCCTGACTACCAGACCTACATTGCTCCTGATGAGAAGGTCTTCCTCGACATGAATCGAGTCCAGTTCGTGTTGACCAGCGAACCGACCGTGGTCTTCGGGTCAGCTCTGTGAGCGAGG